>JABXIP010000210.1 GCA_013373005.1 Cytophagia bacterium
AACGGTTACCTTGATTACAGTTGTACCATTTACTTCTGCCACTGTAGGAGTAGCATCGTCAGAGGTTTTGGCATATACAAAACCTCTTTCTGTAATGGTTTCATTACCATCTGAAGTAACATCTCCATTCAAAGTAGCCGTGGTTGCCGTCAGGCTTGTAGCTGCACTAGTAGTAACTGTTGGAGCCGCAGCAGCAGAATTCACTGTAACAGTTGCCTGAACTGCTGTACTGCTCTCAGCACCTTGATTATCAACCGCCTTAACCGTAAAAGCGTTTAAAGTACCTGTTTGGCCTGCAGGTGGAGTCCAAGTGGCTGTGAAATCGGCATTGATGAGAAAATTAAAGACTGGATCATAAGGGGCACCAATGATGGTCAGAGTACCTGAAGTCACTGATTGAACAGCAAACTGCTCAACAAAACCATCGGCATCCGCCTCATCGCCTACTGCTGCCAAATCGGCAAACGAAATTTGTACACCTGTATCCTCCGTAGTAGTCTCTACGGGACCGGAAAACTCTGTGAATGTTGGAGCGGAATTAGGTTGAGTAGCAGCTCCAAGTAAGAAAACATCAAATGTGCCATAAAAATCCTCATCTGAGATAATTCTAATTTCATCTACCTCTCCAAAAATTGCATCTGAAAACTCGGAAGCGGCATGTTCTTGCCTGTCGCCCATGGCACTTGTGGTTGTAACTGAACCAGTAGATACCCCATCCTTAAACCCTTCAACCGTAAAGGTTACCGTCATTGCGAATGAAAACTCCCATGATTCGAAACCATTGAAGTCAAATTCAGAACCATCATTGGTCTTAATTGAAATACCTCTCCAAGCATTGAGAGATGGGTCTGTGCTTATGGAAAGCCCCTCTTCTATTACCCCTCCAAACCCTATATCATTGGCATTATAAATCAAATCATTGCCTGTGGGAGTTCCTGTTGCATCAATCTCGAAAATATTAATCTGGACTCCAGAAATATCGGTTGAACCCCCATCACCATCATTCACTAAAGATCCTAAATTGGTGTTATCGGTGGTACTGAAATTAATTGTCTGGGCACTATTGATCTGAGCTAGGGAAACATGGGAAAAGGTAAACAAAAGACAAAGGCTGATGAACAGATAAGCAATTCGCATGGGGCACTGGTTAGGTTAATATTCTCGGGTATTGAAAGTGTTCTCTCACAAAACCCATTTTAAAAATCAAAAAAGCCCCAATACCACCCATCACCCAAAACGGGTGGTATTAAATATTTAACTACTTAAGTACAATTAATCTTTATTTAAATCTAAAAATAATGCCAGCTCCTTCTTGGTTGAAGTGCCTGTCTTATTATATATCCCACGCATGTGCGACTTTACCGTGTTTATAGAAATGAATAGCTGTTCGGCAATCTCGTTGTTCGAAAGTCGCTTCAACATGAGCTCCAATATTTCAGCCTCTCTTTCAGTTAGCCCAAATTTATGTTTTGCAGTTTCTCCTTTAGTAGCTGTTTCTGGCTGGGCATGCATTAAAGTTAATTCGACAGCCACCATGATATCCTGAGGAGAAAAAGGTTTAACCACATAATTTCCTGGTTTACCTGACTTTGCCCGATGTACAGTGTTTCTGTCTGAATATGATGTGAGATAGAAATAAGGTATTCTTTCTCGAGAACATAACTGCCCGAGTTCTATACCCTCATAACCTCCAGATAAATTGATATCCAAAATAGCCATATCGAAGTTTCCTGATTTAATCAGAAATTTAGCCTCCCCCACTTTTCTGCATCGTTGGGAGTCTGAATAACCCAATTCACACAGTATTTCCTGAAGCATCTGAGCAATGATAAACTCGTCTTCAACTATTAAAATCTTCATTTCACTCACGAATACTCAAAAAAAACAAAATCATTGATCTTACGAAAGAAAATATCATGAAGTGATGCATAGCTTGACTGGGTAGTTAACTGGTCTTTGAATATGATGTTTTTTACACTAACATTGGAAGCTGTGAAGTTATCAATCTCGTATATCTCAAGCTTTCTTTTTATCCTGATCGTGCTCTTTTCAGATTTCAAAACGAGTGCACAAGAGTTTATTTCCCCTTCACAAGTTTTAGAAGAATTTAGCAATGAGCTACAAAACAGCGAGCAATACCAAGATACAGTTCATGTTTACCTTGACTTTATTAAGCGATTAATTAAGAGAGGGAATTACTACAAAGCTGATTCAATACTGCAAAGATCTGAACAAGGTTTTATCTCCTTGGGCGACTCTAGCATTCTAGCGGAACTTTATGAACACCGTGCATTCATGTATAAAGTTCAACGTAGGTATCCCAAATCGCTCGAAGATTACCTTTGGCTTAAGACCTATTATCAAAGAAAAAATGACGAAGATGCATTAGCTAAAGTTTATAGCCTTTTGGCCGAGTACTACAGAGCATTTAGTAATTACGAGCTTATGTACAAGCACTTAATGCTAGCGAATGATATCTTAAAAAAAAGACCCCTAAACAAAAGGAATCTAGCTTATTGGAATGGCCGTATGGCATCCTGGTTTACAGAGTATAATGGAAATACTGACAGCGTAGAATTCTACGCAAAAAAAAGCCTTGAATTGTCTATTGAATCTGGGGATTACTATACTCAAGCCCTTGCATTAAACGAAATCGGCTTCATTGCCCTGAACCTCAAGAAAAACGACTCGCTTTATCTTGAGAACTTAAAAGAGTCTATGGACATTATGCAAGAACTTGAGCGTTACCGAGACTATGTAGATGTAGCTAATAATTATATCCGAGCCATAACTAAAACTGACAGAGAATTGGCTCTGCAGCTACTTGAGAAGATCATTCCCCTTGAAGTAGAAAACAACTGGTACTCACCCATGATTACAAGTTTGAATCTAATCAGAGATCAGTATCAACATTTGGGTATGTTGAAAGAGTTTGACGAAAGTATGCACAAAATATACCAAGCTAGAATTGACGAAATTCAAAGTGTAAACGAGGTTGCAGTTAACGATCTGGCCCTAACCTATATTAACCAGCTTACCGAACAGGAATTGCAAATTCAAGAACAAAAAACAGCGTTGGCTGAAGTTACTGCAGAAAATAATCAACGCGCATTTGAAATTACAGCTATAATAGCACTCTTCATGAGTATAATTGCACTTTTGATTTATCGGTTTAATAGAAACATTAGTAAGAAAAATAAGCAGCTCAGTCAACAAAGAGATAAAATACAACAGAGTAACCTTAAGCTGAAAACATCATTATCTCAACAAACTTTACTGTATAAGGAACTAAATCATAGGGTTAAGAATAATTTATCCCTACTAACTGGGCTTGTATATATGCAAGAAGTCAGAGAAGACAGAAATGACTTTAAGGAAACACTTGGTACTTTACGTAATCGAATTAAATCCATTGCGCTTGCACATGAAAATCTTTATAATCTAGAATCACAAAGTAAGATAGACTTTCAAGTTTATCTGGAAGGCTTATTTAGGGAACTTCAAAATGCACTAATGGATGCTCAGAAGGTGGAAATCACAATAAGATGTCCAGATTTTGAACTAGAAATCCAAGAAGCCATTCCCATAGCAATGATTATAAACGAACTATTTACCAATTCTGTCAAGCATGGCCTAAAGAATGTAAACTCAGGTCAAATAAAAGTAAAAGGTTACTTTGATCAAGACAGAGCTGTTATCGAATACAGTGATAATGGATGCGGTATATCCAAAACGGCCTCCAAAAGAAAGAATTTAGGTCTAAAACTAGTTTCACTCCTTCTGGATCAACTAGATGCTACATTAGAGGATGTTTTACCTGAAAAAGGAGTGCATTTCAAAATTCTTATTCCAAATCCTGTTACTGACAATAACGGCTAATAACCTCCAAATTCTAAACGGTCGTTTGTTGTTATGGATGGAATACTACACGATCAGTATCGATGAATCATTCGAGAATCAAAAAATCAAAAATCTGAAATTCAAAATATTAAAACATCAGAACACCACTATAATTCAGCCTTTCACAGTAATTCTTAGATTTTAAAATAATTGTATTATTTCAATATTAATCTCTCACTAGAATTCGGCATATATGGCCATCTCATTCTTTCATTTAGTCAAACTCCACAAATACCAATCAAATTCAAAAAGGAGTCTCAACGACATGAATATTTAATTTATTTTAAATTATTTACAATTTTTTCAAATCAAAACAAACACATGTTGTCAC
>JABXIP010000321.1 GCA_013373005.1 Cytophagia bacterium
AGGGCCACCTGTTCAGTGTGCGGCCGCCGCGGCGCAGACGATCTCCGGCTCATCTGGTTTGCCGCGGATCATGCCTGCGAGGGATCCCAAGGATCTCGGGATGTCTGAACGCCCCTTCGACAACATGCCGGCTGGCGGTCTTCAGGGCATCCGCGAGATCCGGCACCTCCTCGTAGTCCCTTGGCGCGCACAGATGCGCCGCCAGCTCCTGCCGCAGTTCGTCGGCCCAGATCTCCATCTGCGCGCCATGGCAGGCCGTCTCTGCGAGGCGATCGCGACGGACCAGGTCCGCGGGCTGCATCAGCCGAGCCCCGCCGCGATGGCGCGCAGCATCCGACCCAGCTCGCTGCCCTGGAACCGCTCCGCGAGATCGTCAACGAAGGCCCGTGCGATCTCGGGAGGGAGCTTCTCGACCTTGCCGCGGACGATCTCGAGCAGTTCTTGCACGACGCTGGCCCCGGGCGCATACCCCCAGCCCTTCCCGACGCCCTGCGGCTCACCGGTGCGGGGATCGAGCGCCTGCCAGTCCGCGGGCAATGGCTTCGCGGGATCTCCGCCGAGCCGCCGCACCCCGGCCTCGGTCCGCGCTCCCGACACGTAGCAGCTGCAGCCCCATTCGTTGGGCGGGAAGTGCGCGCGCCAGAACGGATGGTCGGGCGGCAGCGCGATGCCGTGCCACGACAGGTGCAGGATCCGCGGCTCGGCCGAGCCGCCGTGGAAGTAGATCCAGAACCGGAAGTTGCCCTCGGTCAGCTGGGCAAAGCGGCCCGCCATGTAGCTGGTGCGCATGTTGGTGCGGTAGATGACGCGGGTGCGCCAGGCCTCGCCGGCCGCCCTGCCCTCGCCCGTCCAGCCATGCCAGCCATGGCGCTCAACCGTCGCCCGGAAGTCGCGACGGAACTCCTCGAGCGAGGTGCCCTCCGAGATCGCCTTGTCGACCGACGCGGCCAGATCCGCCAACAGGTCCGCCTTCGTGGCGCCGGCGACGACGAAGGCCCGGTCGTGCTGCTGTTTGCGCAGATCGTCCCAGCGCGAGGTCGGCACGAGATGGCGCAGGCGCAGCCGGAAGGCCGCGACCTGCTGCCGGAACGGCCTGCGGAAGACGACCGCCAGGTCAGCCATCGGCGCGCTGCCCGTCTTCCTCGATCAGTGCGCGGCCGCCGGCGTGGGCCGCGAGGAAGGCCTCGGCCATGACAGCGGCGAGGCCATCAGATGCCAGATCCGGCCAGGCGCTCAGCAGCATCTCGCGGGCCTCCCCGAGCGAGCCCGCCGCCTGCAGCATCACCTCGATCTGCGCGAGCATCGCCCCGATTTCCGGGGCGGCCTCCTTGGCCAGCCGATCGACCGCCGGGGCGACCGGCTCAGAGCGGCCCGCTGAGGGGGCTTCCGTCTGGAGGGCGGCAACGCCTCGCGCGGGAGCGGGATGGGTATTCAATGGGTATTTAACGGCGCTCTCAGGGGGCATTGCGCCCTCACCCGGCGCCTGCGGATGCGCTGACGGGGCGGCCGCGCCAGTTCTCCCGCGCGGCCATGTCGTTGACCTTGCGCTTGGAGCCCGGCATGTCCGGCAGCCCGGCATCCGCAAGCTCGGCGGCACTCCACCATTCCTGCCTGGGTCCGTCAGCCATTCTGCGCATCCTTGCGCGGCTGGAACATCACCGTGTTGGCAGGCGTCGGCGTTGACTGCGCATCCAGCTCGCGACGCAGCTGATCTCCGCGTTCCTCGAGGAAGCGATCCCGCGCCACCTTCGGCGCCCGGTCCCAGGCATCGAGCAGCCGCGCCAGAGCACGGTCGGCGGGGGACAAGGGCTCGGGGCCCTCCCCCTGCTCTGCCTTCCAGAGCTTGCGCGCCCCGGATGCGTTCTTCGTGCGCCCCTCGGCGAGACAGTCCACGACATGGTATCGCTCGCCCGTCTCGCTGATCTTGCTGATGTCCTGCAGATCCTTGAGCGTCACCGGGCGCGGCGCAGACCTGAGACGGCGCACTTCGTCGGGGCCGAGGCAGGCAGGCGTAAAAGAATTAGTTGTGCGCTGCTCATGCCAGCACATCACCCTTATGGGCTACGCATGTCAAGCTCTTTTGGGCCATTCGCACCACTGATGCTTGCGTTTTAGCCCAAATGAGCTAAAGCCGTGGGGATGGAAGAGATTATCGCCGAGATCGAGGCCGCACTGAAGCGGACCGGCATGTCAGCCTCTGCGGCTTCGCGGAAGGCGGTGAACAACCCATCTTTGATCAAGAACTTGATGAATCGGCGAGCGGCGAAGGGGCAGCCACACCCGATAGAAAACTTGAAGGCTCTTGCCGAAGTCCTCGGCATTGAGTTCTACTTTGGGCCACCACGCATCTCCGCAGATGTCACAAGCGTGGATGGAGAGCGTTTCGCAACTGTACCGAGGTATGCCGTAAATGCCGCTGCGGGCGGGGGCCACGTGAACCCAGACGAGGAACCGATTGATCATCTGGCATTTTCGCGCGACTGGATGATCCAAAACGGCATCCTGCCGGAGAAGTGCATCTTGATCACTGCCAAGGGCGAAAGCATGGCTCCGGCAATTTCTGACGGCGATTTGGTCATGATAGACTTACGTAAAACCGAGATCGTTTCAGGTAAGGTCTACGTCTATAACGACCCCAATGATGGCAACCGTGTAAAGCGCCTCGAAGTGGTGCCTGGCGCAGCGATCATTGTCCGAAGCGACAACGCCAACGGGAGGCAGTTTGCCCCAGAATTTCATGTTGGCGAAGAAATGAACAAGATCTCTGAGAATGTTCTTGGAGAGGTCGTCTGGTCCGGTCACACTTGGCGGTAGAGGCGGCCCCTATCAACCCCGTCGCCTTGTGGCCCGTGTTGCGACCAACCTCGAGACAAAGGCATCGCCTCCGCTCTCAGTCGGTCTTTTGGGCCTCTACCACGCGCACAAGGGCAGATATGCGAACTTCCATCACAGGCTCACATTGTGTTTTTGAGGGCGC
>JABXIP010000345.1 GCA_013373005.1 Cytophagia bacterium
AGAGCAATCTCCACTAGCACAGGAACTATTTAAACTGCCTTATATAGATAGAGTATTCTATATGAGCAACTTCATTACTGTTACTAAGAAAGAAGAAGTTGAATGGCAGGAAATTCAGGAAGAGGTGAAGTCTGTGATTAAGCCTTACCTGGAAAATGAAAACCCTCTGATTCTTGAAGAGCTTCAAAAAGATCCGCTTTTCGATGAGAACGACTCTGAGGTGGTAAAGAAAATCAAAGGTATTTTGGATGAATACATTCGTCCGGCTGTAGAGCAAGATGGTGGAGCCATTGGCTTTTCATCATTCAATGAAGGAATAGTAACCGTGAACCTGCAAGGTTCATGCAGCGGCTGCCCAGCCTCTACGGTTACCCTAAAAAATGGTATCGAAAACCTGCTCAAACAAATGCTTCCCAACGAAGTGAAGGAAGTTGTAGCAGAAGAAGGATAAAAAAAGCCCTGACCAAAAATCAGGGCTTTTCTACATCCAAACCTTTATTGCTTAATTATTCAGTTTCTTTCCTGCGAAATACGATACCAGAAAGCCTACACCAATCATTAGGAATACTGATGTGAAATATGGTAACGGATTTCCGTCATGGCGTACCCATCCATAATCATAGGCAATACTGGCAAATATGGCCCCGAGAACAATGCCTAGGGCAAGACAAATAAATACTATACCGATAACTACTGCGAAGAAGTAATTCTTCTTCCTCGGTTCGGCTTGAAAGAGTTTCGCATCAGCGCCCTTTTCTATCAGCAATACTCTTTCCTTATGCCTCGTGTGAAAATAATAGTAAACAAGACCAACTGTTCCTCCTATTGAGAACACAAAGAATAAAGCAGCAACTAAACCTCCGTCCATGATTTTTCAATTTTAAGTTCTGTAAGCTTTGATGTCGCGTTCATCCAATAGGTTACAGACTATTTCAAAAATTATTAAAAAAGCCTTCTGAGAAAAGAGCAACTAAAAAACGTAAATTCCAGTGTAACCTATAATCGATAACTCTAGTCAAACCTGAAAAATGAAAGGGCACAATGAGTCGTATGCAATGGAGTTGATTATCGCTAAAGTAAAACAAGGCGATATGGTTGCATTCAATGCCCTAATTGATGAATACAAGGCCATGGCCTTTACACTGGCTCTGAAGCTCATGAAAAACCGTGAAGATGCGGAAGAAGTGGCTCAGGATGCTTTTGTAAAAGCTTATTCCAATATCAACCAATTTGAAGGTAAGTCTAAATTTTCTACCTGGTTGTATACTATAGTTTATAACACCGCCCTAACTCGTTTGAGAAAAAAACAGTTAGACGTTCAAGACATAGACAGCCATGCAGTTGAAAGTTCTGCCTTTCAATCGGAACCTGGGCATGAGTGGAGAAAGCTGGAGCGCGATGAGCGAAGCAGCTACATTCAGCAGGCACTAGGCCAGCTGGTCAGCGAAGATCAGGTAGTGATTACTTTGTTCTATTTGAATGAGAACTCACTGGCCGAAATCTGCGAAATAACGAATTGGGAATTGTCTAACGTTAAAGTTAGATTGCATAGAGCCAGAAAAAGGCTATTGATAGAATTAGAGAAATTACTGGATACTGAAGTTCGGTCGCTATTATGAGCAAATTTGAATTATCGGATAAAGAGTTAAAACAGCTACTTCAGAATGAAGGACTGGAAGAACCGTCTTTGAGCTTTAACCGTCTGATTTTAGAGAAAGCAGCAGCTTATGAGCACGCCCGATCCATCAAGACTCCATTGGCTCTGAAAATAGTTTTCGGCCTAGTCATGGTTGTTCCGGTAATATTCATTTTCATCTTTGGTGGAGTTGACCTTGGGCTTTCTGATGCCCTGCAAGGCCAACAGCTTAGCATTCCTAAGCCTGATTTAGACTTTCAGATCAATAACTACTACATCTACTTTTTAGCACTTACTGTTGGGGTAATTTGGCTATCAATCATCTTCAACAAAATGCTCTCTCACCGAGACGGCAATCCGGTTAAAAACGGTTAATCATTTCCTTTCGGATACACTTATTCCCAATTTTAGTTGTCTAAACTAAAATGAGATTAACCTTTGTCATATGCTTACTCCTGACCCTCTGCTCTTATGCATTGGGACAAGAAGAATCTTTGCGAGGGAAGGTGATAGACGCTAAAACTGGCTTTCCGGTTCCATATGCCAGTGTGCTAGTTAAAAACAAAGCCAGAGGAATTGGCGCTACCGGTGAAGGGAAATTTCGGTTCCCTATCGAAAATCGAGATACACTGCAGATTTCTTCCATCGGTTATGAAACATTGACACTAAGCCTGAATTTCTCTGAGATAGACTTCTCAAAGGAGAACATTTTCAAACTAGCCCCTACGGTTTATGAATTGGACTCCATTGAGGTAATTCAGCTATCGGACGACTTTTACCTGAAAAGGCCTAAGCGAGACACATTGAACTTGGGTATATACAAACCCAGTCAGATAAGAGACTGGAATAAAATTCAGACTATCCCTTACATGCAAAATGGAGAAATTGGAATGGTTATCACCGGTATTTTCAACGACTTCGATAAGAAAATCCAG
>JABXIP010000465.1 GCA_013373005.1 Cytophagia bacterium
AATTACATCAATCTGGCCACTGCAAGAGCAGGCCTAAGAGCTAAGGAAATTGGTATAAGAAAGGTACTGGGCACTGACGTAAACAGACTAAAAGCTTCATTGCTCACCGAGTCGATGGTGCAAGTGTTCTTGTCTTATCTCCTCGCTATTCTAAGTGTTTGGGTACTTATTGCCTATTCTCCATTACAATCATGGTTGGGAGTAAACTTTGAGTTCACACTATTTCAAAATCCTGAATTGCTAATAGGCACATTCCTCATTGTCTTGGTCACGGGGTTGATCGCAGGAGTCTATCCGGCCTTCTATTTATCGCAGATTAAACCGGTGAGTGCACTGAAAGGTACCTGGACTGCCTCAAAGTCGGGTCAGCTGATTAGACAGGGCTTGGTATTGTTCCAGTTCGTCATTTCCATTGGTGTTCTGTTGAGCACGCTGCTCATGAAAGATCAGATTTCGTTCATACAAAATAAAGATATGGGCTTTGAGAAAGACCAGATCATGATCATTACTACCAGCGATTCTACCACGCAAAGCAGATTTACGGCCATGAAAAATGCCTTGGAGTCTTATCCTGTTATTGAGAAGGTCACTTCCTCAAACTTTATTGCCGGCTATGGCATTGGCCAGCAGGTTTTCAGGGTAGATCAGGATGGTGAAATGAAGCAGCAGGAGTTTAAGGTAATGCAAGGTGACGCAGATTATCTGGAAACCTTCGGTATTCCTTTGGCTGAAGGCGAGTTCTTTGCTAAAGACTTAAATAGAGGCAACACAAAATTTGTTATCAATGAAACTGCCGCAAGACAGCTGGGCTGGGACAATCCGGTTGGGATGAAAATGGGATTTTTCCATCAGCAAGAGCCGGGGCAGGTGATCGGTGTGGTGAGAGACTTCAATCACTTTTCTCTACACAACCCAATTGAGCCATTAGTATTTGTCTTTAATCCCAGACCAGGTAGAAATCTAATCATCCGATTCAACCAAAACCAGGCACCTGAAGCACTGAAAGTAGCTGAGAGTGTATGGAATGAGCAACTGCCCAATTATCCGTTTGAGTATAACTTCCTCAACGATCAATTGAATGAATCATACGAAGCCGATAGAATTCAGAGCAAACTCATTACGTTTATGACCATTCTTTGCGCAGCCATTTCATTGATCGGTTTGATAGGACTTACTGCGTTCAACATCGATCAGCGCAGAAAAGAAATTGGGATTAGAAAAGTATTGGGAGCACTATCTCCTCAAATTGTGGGACTCATGTATTCCGGAACTCTGAAGCTCTTGCTCATTGCCAGTGTTATTGCCATCCCACTCGCCTATTTAGGTATCAACAGGTGGAGCCAGAATTTCCAGTATCAGGCAGGTATTAATATTGGGTTGATTCTGTTGGGAGTAGCCACTGCATTGGTGCTGACCTTTATTTTAGTGGGTTCACTGGTTTTCAATTCGGCACAAAAGAATCCCGTAAAAACTTTGAGGCAGGAGTAATCTAAGCACTTACTTCTGACCTCTTTTTGGAGAGAATACTCTTGGCAATCATCTCAGAATGAACACGCGTGTTTTCTATAAAGAGCTTGCTTGTCTGCATTCCTGAATTGATCACTCCTGCCACATAAACACCCGGCAACGGAGTTTCCAAAGTGTCTTCATTGTGGATGGGAATCTTATGCTCATCGTCACTGACAGGGATACCGAGTGATTCGAATAATTGGTAATTCGGCATGTAGCCCGTCATGGCCAAAACGAAGTCGTTTTCTAAGGTCACTTCCTCTTCCGGAGTTTCAAGCACCACTTCATGCGGCCTAATTTCCTTCACTGTCGTGTTGAAATAAGCTTGAATGCTTCCTTCCTTAATTCGATTTTCAATGTTAGGTCGAATCCAGTATTTGACTTTCGGATAAATTTCTGATTCGCGAATAGCCATGGTTACTTCTGCTCCTTTGTAGAAGGTTTCCAAGGCCACATCGCAAGCCGAATTGGCAGCACCAATAACCAGCACTTTCTGGTCTACATAAGGGTGCGGATCGTCATAGAAGTGCTTTACCTTCTTCAGGTCTTCGCCCGGAATATTGAGCTTGCGGGCTGTATCATAAAAACCGGTAGCCACAACCACATTCTCAGCCTCAAAGGTGCCTTTGGTGGTAAGTACCTGATACACCTCACCATTATGACTCATGGATTTCACCTCTGTATAAAGCTTGATGTCCAATTCCCAGCTCTCCTGCACTCTTCTAAAATACTCAAGGGCTTCGCGCCTGGTTGGCTTATCGTTGTGGGCAATAAAAGGCACTCCCCCAATTTCAAGCAGGTTGGAAGTGGAGAAGAAAGTCATGTTGGTTGGAAAATTATAGAGTGAGTTTACCAACACTCCCTTTTCCAAAACCACATAAGAAAGACCGGCCTTTTTTGCTTCAATAGCGCAGTTCAAGCCAATTGGTCCTCCCCCTATAATTACTACATCGTACTTCAAAGCATCAGAATTTACTTACTAAGTAAATCAAATGACCAGCGAAAAGTTCTCTAAAAACCCTCTAATTATGAATTCGATTGTTTTTGCGCTGAAACAGAAGCACAAACGCTGCACTAATGATGACGATGTTCTTTACGATGTACTGGCCTTCCATGGTGAGTTGAAAAGGAAAGCTTTTGAAAGTAACATCCGTTAAAATGAACAAGGGCAAAATGGTGCAACACATGTGAAACAGTAGGAGCCAAAAAGTGAGCTTAAACTCCTTGGAAAACACCAGCAGCAAACCAAGAGCGAACTCCATTGTTGCCAAGCCAGGCATAATCATCCAATCAGGAATCAGATGAAAAGTGAGAATCTCAATGGTGGTAGAAGCGAGTCCTTCAGCGGGGCTTAGGCCAGGGAAAAACTTTAAACCTCCGAACCACAAAAACAAAATGCCAATGCAAATTCTAAGAATACGAAATTGATGGCGCTCTAAAAAAAATGAAATAACGCGTGCCATAACAGTTTAAAAAATATGGCTCAATATAATGAGGTTTTGGAAAAAGAAAACTGACAAATGTCAGTCAAGTGCGGAAAGTGTAATATCTACCACCTCTTTCATCTCATCTAAAGAAACCTCTCCTTTACCAACCACTCTAAGTCCGCTGATAGAATTGAATATGAATCTGGCCAAAGCTTGTGGAGATTTCTGCGATCTAAATTCCCCCTTCTCCTGACCTTCCTTGATAATTTCAGCCAGTACCTCAATGATGGTGTTTCTGTTTTCATCCACCATCTGGTGAATATCCATATCACAGTTTGCAAGTTCGGTAGTGGCATTCACAAGAAAGCAACCTTTCTTTTCCTTATCCAGAATGACATCGTTAACAATGCGTTCAAGGAGGGACCTAATGACCTGCCTTGCGGGCATGTCGGAACGGATATCATTTAAAAGCCGGGAAGAAGTACTTTGACGATAGAGTTTCAGAGCAGCGACATACAAATTGTGTTTGTCGCCCCAGGTGTCGTAAAGGCTTGCTCTATTAATGCCCAACTCATCTACTAAATCTTGAATAGATGTAGCATTATAGCCTTTGCGCCAAAAGAGCTGCAAAGCCTTATGCAATACGTCAATCTCATCAAAACTCTTCTTCCGGGCCATAACGATCTGATTCTTAAACCGATCGTTCCAAAATTACTGAATTTTTAGATAGTGGCTATACCACCGTCTACAAGAATCTCTTCGCCTGCCACATAAGATGAATCATCGGAGGCAAGGAAAAGCACGGCCTTAGCCACTTCGCTCGAAGTACCAAAGCGCTTAAGCGGAACCATGTTAGCAAAGTTTTCTGCCATACCCTTTAGCTGTTCTTCAGTCATGCCCATTTTACCATAGATTGGCGTTTCAATAGGTCCCGGGCTCACTGTGTTTACCCTAATCTTTCTTGGAGCCAATTCAGCAGAAAGCGTTCTGGCAAAGCTTCGAACAGCCCCCTTTGTTGCTGAGTAAACAGAACTATTTTCAAAGCCCTTATGAATAACAGCCGAAGCATTGAGTACAATGGCTCCATTATCATTGAAAATAGGCAAGAACTTCTGTATAGTAAAGAAGAGGCCTTTCACATTCGTATTGAAGTGTGTGTCAAAAAAGGCTTCGTCTGTTTCACCAATTGGAGCAAACCAGGCAATACCGGCATTGGCAAATAGAATGTCTACGCTTCCAAATTCAGCTTTCACCTGAGATACTAAGGCTTCTATTTCTGCCAGTTTAGAAGTATCGGACTGAATAACCCTGAGGTTAGGGTGATTGATCTCAGCTTCGGCTGCATCTAGTGTTAGCTGAGTTCTTCCGGTAATGACTACTTTAGCGCCTTCGGCAATAAAGGTTTTAGCTGTTGCCAAACCAATACCTGTACTGCCACCCGTAATGACAGCCACTTTTTCATTTAATTTTCCCATGATTTATTATTTTAGAATGATTGTTCCAGAATTGTTTAACTCAAAACAGAACGTTCATTCCAAAAAAGAGTTCCTAGAGAAGATTATTTTTTGAGATTACCCTTTTTGCTTTCCGCAAATTGCTGTCGGGTTTCTCTGAAATGCTGATAGACTGTATTGATAAAGGTGAGAATAAGCCCCACGCCAATACCGATATAAATGATGGTGAAGAGCTTGCCAAGGTCTGTCTGAGGAGAAAAGTCGCCATAGCCCACTGTGCTCAGTGTGATAGCAGCAAAATACAGCGAATCGATATATGACCAGCCCTCCAGATAGTGGTAGGCAAGGGCTCCTCCAAAAAGCACAAACAGAGAAGCCATTAACAGACTTCTATAGTGCTTGTCTTTTAGAAATTCCTGTAAGGTGTGAAGGATGAATTTCACTTGTCAGGCAATCTGAATTAGAACTTAATTTTTGACAGCTTGACCTCTTCGCCTCTCTTGAACTCAACGGTGGTTTCATCGCCCAACTCAAAAGCACTTAGTGCCCTCATGTAGCCCATCATATCCACAATGGTCGAGTCTCCAAGTCTCATCACAATATCGCCTTTTTCCATTCCGGCTGCTGCTGCAGGTTTGCCTTCAGTAACACCGTCAATGCGCATGCCTTCACCATCGTATAGATAGTCTGGCACAACGCCCAATGAAACGGTAAATCTTGGAGAGCTTCCTGAATCATCTTTGGTAGCAGTGAATGCCAGCTTTTCTTCCGAATCTAGTTCGTCAATTAGTCTTTCGATATATCGAATCACCTTCACCATACCCTCATAATTGATCTTATCTGAGTCGTCAGACGGTCTGTGATAATCAGGATGCTGTCCAGTGAAGAGGTGCAGTACGGGAATATCTTGAAGATAGAATGAGGTATGATCTGAAGGACCGACACCCGATTCTGAAGTAACAATTTTGAGTGAATCTGTATTAGCCGTTTCAACCGCTGCAGGCCAAGCAGGGCTGGTTCCAACACCGTTGATGGCTAGAGATTTGTCTTCTTTCATTCTACCTACCATATCCATGTTAATCATGAAGTTGATACTATCTACAGCCACTGTTGAATTCTTAGAATAGTAATTGGAACCCCAAAGGCCATTTTCTTCGCCAGAGAAGGCCATGAACAAGTAGTTGTAATTAGATTTCTTTCCACTTAAAATCTTCGCTAATTGAATAAGTGCGGCAGTTCCACTCGCATTGTCATCAGCACCATTATGAATGGCAGCATCTTCACCTCTATAAAGAGAGCCTTCGTTTCCATAACCTAAATGATCATAGTGAGCACCAAGAGCAATGGTATATGGTGCACCATTGTCGATGAAGCCAACCACATTTCGACCAGTGACGCCATCACCATCTGTTCCAATCACCGCTTCTTCATGCGGATTAGTGGATTTGTTCACCTTAAATACCTGGAAGTACCTATCGGTACCTTTAGGCACTAAGCCAATTTCCTTGAACTTATCAGCGATATATCTAGCAGCCAATACTTCACCATCGGTACCAATAGCTCTACCTTCCAAATCATCACTAGCCAGGTAGCCAATATCCTCCTTAAGGCCAGTCATTAATTCTTTGTCGGTTGTAAAGTCAGTACAAGCCGTTATCAGGGTAATCACCATTAGTAATGAAAAAAGTCGCTTCATGTTCGTAGAATTTAGGTCAAAGATAATAATCATTATCTTCGCGGCATTAATCGCCTATCATGATTAGACAATATCTACTACTATTAGTGACCGTTGTTACATTAGCTTCTTGCGGTCAGCAAAAAACAACGAACCAAACAACTACTGAAGAACGGTCATCAAACGACTCACTGCTCCTTCACCCTGAAGAGATGAAGTTTTTCAAAAATATCAAGCAACTCACCTTCGGTGGAAACAATGCCGAAGCCTACTGGAGCTTTGACGATAAGCACTTGGTTTTTCAAAGCGATTACAGCGAGTGGGGCGTAAACTGCGACCAGATTTTCGTGACTGATTGGAGAAATGACGATTTAAAGAATAATGCTCCGCAAATGCTGAGTACAGGTATGGGAAGAACCACTTGCTCTTATTTTTTACCTGGCAACCAGACCATCGTTTATGGCTCGACTCATTTGGGTGGCGAAGCCTGCCCTCCAACACCTGAGGCCAGATCTGATGGCAAATACGTATGGCCAATCTATCCTAGCTTCGACATTTTCACGGCTGACATGGATGGTAACATCATCAACCAACTCACTAATGAACCAGGTTATGATGCTGAAGCTACAGTTTCGCCTAAGGGAGATAAAATCGTTTTCACTTCCATGAGAACTGGCGATTTGGAGCTTTTCACCATGAACATCGATGGCTCTGATGTAAAGCAAATCACTAATGAATTGGGCTACGATGGCGGTGCATTCTTTTCGCCTGATGGATCGAAATTGATCTTCAGATCTTCAAGACCCAAAACTGAAGAGGAAATCAAAGAGTATCAGGATCTGCTGAAAGAGGGGCTTGTCACTCCAACTGATATGGAACTCTACATCTGCAATGCAGATGGTAGTGACTTGAAAAAACTGACTGATCTGGGCCAGGCCAACTGGGCTCCTTTCTTCCATCCTTCTGGTGAGAAGATCATTTTTGCAAGTAACCATTTGGCTCCAAGAGGCTTTCCTTTCAACCTATATATGATCAATATTGATGGAACAGGACTGACCCGAATTACCCACGATGAGACCTTCGATGCGTTTCCTGTTTTCTCTAATGATGGCAAGTACATTGTATTCTCTTCCAATAGAAATAATGGAGGAACAAGAGATACTAACCTATTTGTAGCTGAGTGGATTGGTAATTAGTTTCAGGTTTAATGTTTTAAGTTCAGAGTGACATCAAACATTGAACCTAGAACTTTAAACATCAAGCTACTTTTCAATCACTTCCATCACCAATCTAAAGCCTGTATAAGCAGTCGGTTTGGAAAATTCTTGTCTGGAGCTAATCATAGCCCAATAAGGTGTTTGAAGATAACTTCCACCCTTGGCAACTGTGGTGTTGTTACCAGGAACGTAAGCCGTGGTAGTCATTTCACTCACATTACCACTCATATTATACAGGTCATAATGATTTGGCATGAATTGATTTACCGGATTGGTATAGCTGGTTGGATTTACATTTTTGATCTCTTCGGCAAGACTAAATTCAATCGATCCATCAGCATTCAGTTGGCTAATTATATTCGTTTCGCTCACTCGAAGTATGTTGGCCAACAGCTCTCCTTTCGAGTTTCTTATGTATGGTCCACCCCAAGGGAAAGGAGCAATATCGTTACCTCCTCTTGCGGCCAACTCCCATTCTTCCTCCGTTGGTAACCTGAATAGCACCTCTTTGAATTCACGTTTGGGCAGCTGATTGTACTCTTCGGTTAACCACTTAGCGAAAGCCTCAGCATTGGCCAAAGAAACGCCAACAATAGGATAATGGTCGAAACCAGGGTGTTTGTAGTAATACTCTATTTTTGACTGATCCCAACCTTCTCTGAAGTTCCAAACCTCCATGCTCGGGGAATGATCTGGAGCTTCTTCTCCCGTACTCATATAAAAAGCTCGGTAGTCCTTTACTGTGGTTTCAAACCTTGCCATGTAAAACCCCTCTTCTCCTGATAGGCTCGGTATATAAGCCCAGTGCTTTTCCGAAAGTATATCAGAGAGTTTTGGTGCTTTCTTTTGTGCGAAGGTTGGCATGGACAATAGCAAAAATGCCAGCAAAAGTGTGTTAGCTTTGTTCATTGTTCTTAAGTTGATTGATAAGATGAACAAAAAACGAATCAAATACTTCTTTCTTGCCTCTGTTCTCATCCAAATGTTTGTGATTACCTCACTGGCAACCGGTTCTCCTATCTTGACGATGCCGGTTATAGAAGGAGGTGATTTACCTTGGGGCAATGTGATGACAGCGGTTATGTTCACTTTGTTTCCTTTGAACTTTCTTGTCATCAGAAGTACCCGAAAAGTTCACCCTGTTCCCTTGAAAATCTTCCGAATCTGCGTTGTCGCCAGCTTGCTTCTTGGTATTCTTTGGATTCCTGTAACCTATCTACTCTCAGGAAATTGGTCTGCCAGCTTCAGCGAAGAAAGTGCTGCATCTCAATTCTGGTGGGCCTATACTTATGCCACACCCATCCTTCCTTTTGCCGGTTACTTTCTGATGCGGTTTACAAGTGTATTTTTCCGTTCAAAGTAAAGGCTTGTAAAAAAATCCCTGTTTAAATCGATTATTTCAATTTTTATATTTCCTTTGTCCCCTCAATGCAAAGCGCAGCTAACATATTAACTCCACCCGGATTCACTTCTTTCTCAAGAGGTGTAATGGCTGTTTGCACTTTTAGGCAAGATAGGCGCTAGTCGCCATTGCATCCTTCTGTCACCTACGTAGTGACTATTTAACCTATATTTCTTAGTTTAATCATAAAGAATTTCAGTATGAGTCTGTTATCAGACTTAGTTTTGATACTTAAACCCAAAATGGACTTAAAATTTACCGTTAGACCCGCAACCTCAGAAGACGTGCACTATGCACATACTATTGTCGATGAGATCGCTTCTTCGGCTGCAAAACGAGGAACCGGAATTGCCAGGCGCACTCCTGAATACGTCTCCAAAAAGATGGATGAGGGAAAGGCCGTAATCGCCTATGCTCAAGATGGCACATGGGCTGGTTTCTGTTATATAGAAGTTTGGAGCCATGGCCAATTTGTGGCCAACTCAGGCCTTATTGTGAATCCCGAGTTTAGAGGCCACGGTCTTGCCAAAAAGATTAAAGGCGAAGTTTTCAAACTCTCGAGAAAGAAATTTCCCGATGCTAAAATCTTCGGTTTGACGACAGGCGCTGCGGTATTAAAAATCAACTCTGAATTAGGTTATAAACCGGTTATTTATGAAGAATTGACCCAAGATGAGGACTTCTGGGCTGGTTGTAAAACCTGTGTCAATTATGACATTCTTACAGCAAAGAACAGGAAAAACTGTATCTGCACTGCCATGCTTTATAACCCAGCCTGGGAGAAAAATGCTAAGCCTAAAAGGACAGTCTGGACGGAAAGAGAGTTGGAGAAAGACCTCAAGCTTTTTGAACGATGGATTAAGTTCAAGAAGAACGTAATGTTGAAAATTGACGAAAGAAAAAAGAACAAGGAAAATGGAAAATAATAAGGTAGTACTCGCATTCAGCGGAGGGTTAGACACTTCATTCTGTGTGAAGTACTTATCTGAAGATAAAGGTCTGGAGGTTCACTCAGTGGTAGTAAACACTGGCGGATTTGATGCTGAAGAGATCAAAAGAATTGAAGAACGAGCGATTAGCCTGGGCGTAAAATCACACAAAACAATAGATGAAACGGACAACTACTATCAGAAGGTAGTGCGTTTCCTTATCTATGGAAACATTCTGAAAAACGGTTCTTATCCGCTTTCAGTAAGTGCTGAGCGTGTTTCTCAAGCAGTAGCCATTGCTCAATATGCTAAAGAAGTTGGAGCAAAAGCCATTGCTCATGGTAGTACTGGTGCGGGAAACGATCAGGTTCGTTTCGATATGATTTTCCAGACTTTTATGCCTGAGGCTGAGATCATCACACCTATTCGTGACATGCAACTTTCAAGAGAGGCTGAGATTGAATATTTACAATCTAAAGGGGTAGATTGGGATTTTACCAAGTCTGTATATTCCATCAACAAAGGCCTTTGGGGTACTTCCGTTGGAGGAAAAGAAACACTGAAGTCTAATGGCAATCTGCCTGAATCAGCCTTTCCAACTCAGGTAACGAAGACAGCAGCAGAGGAATTGAAGCTGACTTTTGAGAAAGGCGAAATCAAAGCCATTAATGATAAAGTATACACCAAACCAGCCGAGGCCATTTTGGCACTGGAAAAAATAGCCGGCCCTTTTGGTATAGGAAGAGATATTCACGTGGGGGACACCATTATCGGTATCAAAGGCCGTGTGGGTTTTGAAGCAGCAGCCAGCGTGTTGTTGATCAAGTCTCACCAGGCTTTAGAAAAGCACGTGCTTAGTAAGTGGCAGATTTATTGGAAAGATCAAGTTTCTGCCTTCTATGG
>JABXIP010000029.1 GCA_013373005.1 Cytophagia bacterium
AGACATTACATTACTGCCTTGGCCAAAATGTTCAGTAAGGCGGGTTGGGACATTGCCGCCTGGAATAACCGTACATGCAATGGGCCAATCAACAGAACAATCAAGCTGTATCACCATGCGGCCAGTTACGACATCAGAACGGTAGTTGATTATGCAATTGAGACATATGGGTATGATGAAATTTGCCTGGCCGGAATCAGTATGGGAGGTGGGCAAACCCTTCGGTACATGGGGCAGGGGGATGAATTTCCTTTGCCGGAACAGGTAAAAAAGGCGGTGGCTATATCAGCACCATGCTTTCTTCCCGAAAGTGCCGAAACCCTTTATTCTCCTTCGAATCGAATCTATGAACAGCGATTCCTGAAAAAGCTAATAGGTAAGATCAAAGCCAAGGCTGCTCAGTTTCCTGAAATTGATATTGAAGGAATAGATCAATTGAAGACGCTCAAGGAGTTTGATAATCGTTATTCAGGTCCGCTAAATGGTTTTGAAAATGCAGATGGCTTCTATGAGTACTGCAACCCTTATCCGTTTATGGCGAACATTGACAGACCAACTCTGATCATCAATGCATTGAATGATCCACTGCTGAAAGGAAGGTGCTATCCATACGAAATGATTGAAGCTAACGAACACCTCTTTCTGGAAACCCCTAAGCGCGGTGGTCATGTAGGCTTTGCCATGTGGGGTTCTGAATTTACATATAGCGAAAAGCGAACCTTCGACTTTCTAAATAAAAGCTTAGAGCAGTTTCAAGGCCGTTGATTCTGCTTCTAAATTAATCGAAGCTGAACTTCACTAAAACAGGCAAATGGTCTGAAACCCAAAGGCCGTTGTCTCTTTTGTCGTCTAGATGTGAATAGCTCAATACTTTCAACTTTCTGCTGAAAATATAGTCGATGCGTCTTTCTAGTTTGGAGTTAACATCAAAACCACTGAAAGTACCATAAGGCCCAGTAAGTTTGGTTTTGGACTTCTTGGCGTCATCATCCATATACTTGGTAATGTTGGCATAAGGATCTGTGTCTGGAGTAACATTAAAGTCGCCAGTAAGGATAACGGCATCTTTTTTATCCGTCATTTCTTTAATCTTATCTACAATCAGTTGGGCCGAATTGGCTCTGGCTTCTACACCAACGTGATCGAAGTGTGTGTTGAAGTGCCAGAACTGCTTGCCATCTTCAGTTTCGAATTTGGCATAAGAGCAAACTCTCGGTAGGGCAGCATCCCATCCTTTAGAAACCTTTTCAGGAGTGGTAGAAAGCCAGAAAGTTCCCGATTCGAGCACTTTGAGTCCTTTTTTATAGAAGACAGCACTAAATTCTCCACCTCTTTTTCCATCATCTCTGCCAACTCCAACATAGCTGTAATCTGATAGACTTTGGTCTATAAAATCCATCTGAGTCTCCAGTGCTTCTTGTACACCAAATGAAATAGGATCATTCCTTTTGATGAGGACGACCACTGCTTCTTTTCTATGCTCCCACCAATTTTCCTTATCGCCTTCAGTACTTAAACGGATATTATAGCTCATTACATTAAAGTCTTGAGAAGCAAGGCTTAGAGGCAAGATCATTATGATGGATAAGAGTAGTACAACCTTTTTCATGATGCTAATTAGTAGATTAATGTTAAGAACTGGGAAAATCAGGTGTTAGCGATTTATGAATTCATGCGGTTCAATGCTAAATCACTCACTGTGTCTCCAATAGATAATGAAGAAGTAGCTGCCGGACTTGGTGCATTACACACATTGATGGCTTGCTCAGATTCGAAAATGGCAAAGTCATCGAGTAGACCACCGGTTCTGTCACATGCCTGAGCACGAACTCCTGCACCACCATCGATCAGGTCATTTTCCTGAATTTCAGGGATCAGTTTCTGAAGTGCTTTGGTAAAAGCCGCTTTTGAAAAAGATCGATACATTTCTCCAAAACCAGTTTTCCAGTATTTCATGGCCACTTTCTGGAATCCAGGCCACATCAGTGACTCCATTAGCTCACCCAAATGAATTTGTGATTTCTTATATCCCTCTCTTCTAAAAGCCAGCACAGCATTAGGGCCAGCTTCTATACCCCCATTGATCATTCTGGTGAAATGCACACCTAGGAATGGAAAGTTAGGGTCAGGGACAGGGTAAATAAGGTGTTTTACCAGGTATTCCTTCTCTGGTTTTAGCTTGAAGTATTCACCGCGAAAAGGAATAATTTTCAAGTCAACATCTTCGGATGTTTGTCTGGCTAGTTTATCCGAATAAAGTCCGCCACAGTTGATGACTAATCCGGTCTCTAAGGTCTTTTTACTGGTTTCGATAATAGAGTCGCCATTAGACTCAGTAATCTTCACCACTTTTTCACCTAAGAAGATTTCGCCCCCAAAAGACCTGATTTTCTCTGCATATTTTTCAGCAACTGCTGTGTAGTCAATGATGCCGGTATAGGGCACATTGATGGCCGCGATGCCGTTCACATGTGGCTCAATTTCCTTGAGCTCGTCAATGCTGAGCTTCGAAATCTGATCGAGACCATTTTCCAAACCACGATTGTAGAGATTTTCCAACAGAGGCTTTTGAAAGTCGTCTGTAGCAACCACTACCTTTCCGCAAAGCTCATAAGGAACAGATTCCTGATCGCAGAACTCCAATAGCATTTTGTAGCCATTGATGCAGTTTTTAGCTTTTAGGCTTCCGGGTTTATAGTAAAGTCCGGAATGAATAACACCGCTGTTATTGCCAGTTTGATGCTTACAAAGGCGGTCTTCCTTCTCAATTAGGGCCAATTTAAGCCCTGGCTTTTTCTTCAGTAATTGATAGGCAGTGGCTAGTCCAACAATACCACCGCCAATAACTACTACATCGTACTTCATTTTAGAAAGGTAGGTCGTCAGAATCTTCACTTAACCAATCAGGCTCATCATTGGCCGATGGTGGAGGAGGTGTATTTCCGTTTGTAGGAGTGGTAGAACTTTCAGCATTAATTCTCCAAACCTGAAGAGTATTGAAGTATTTGTCTTCACCATTTTTTGGATCAGTCCATTTTCTGCCTTTTAGGTTAAAGCTAACAGTCACTTCCTGTCCGGCTGAAAAGTTATCCAACATATCACATTTGTCTTGAATGCACTCAAACTTCACATACTCAGGGTATTGTGGATTCTCTGCATATTCAACCACAAACTCTCTTTTTTTAAATGTGGCAGTAACGTTCTGTGTTGGGAAAATCTTTTCAATTTTAGCTTTAATGTCCATTTGTAGAATTTTGTTTCAAAGCAATTCAATAATACTTCAAGAAGCAAGTTAAGGGATGTTATTATGTGAATTGTGATAAACCAAACGTTAAGTTATTGGTCTTTAATTAATCGGCTTATAATTTGCCAGAGCTATTTACATTAGGTCTTGACAAGCTTTCGCTGAAGTACAGAAGAAATTGAGGAGATATTACCTGCTTTTATTGGCGATGTTATTTGCCTGCCTTTCTAAGGCGCAGGTAACAACTGAAGGTACTGAGTTCTGGCTTGGGTTTATGCAGAATAATGATGTTTCGGCACCGAGCTCACTTGAGATTTTTATTACCTCCAAAACTACCGCTGAGGTTGAGATTTTTCTATACCAAGACAATACTACAAGATCTATTACTGTCACTCCGGGAGTTACACATCAGGAGGTAATCAATTTCGATGTTTCCAATCCATATGCGGCTACCCTTAGTGGTAATATTGAACGCAAGGCCATTAGAATTCTTTCCGATGTCGATATCAGTGTATATGCATTTAACAATAGACAAAGAAGTGCAGATGCCACAGTTATTTTGCCTGCCCCTTCTTTGGGTATCGAATACTATGTGGCAGGTTATTGGGAAGATGGCCCTGATGACGGTATTGGTACCGTAGACAGTCCTTCTGAATTTCTCATCGTAGCTGCTCAAGATGATACAGAGATAGAGGTTACTACTTCGGTTCAGACCATCAGTGGTCAACCTGCTAATTCTCCATATAATATCATACTCAATCAAGGAGAGTTGTATCAGGTAAAGGCCAATGGAGACCTTTCCGGTTCATACATCAGAGTAGCAGAAGGTTCTGCAGATTGTAAGAATTTTGCTGTTTTTGGAGGTAATCAATGGGGTAGAGTTACACTAAATGAGAATTGTGCTACCACTAATGATCCCAGCTTCTTGGGAGGATATGCTGCTGACCACTTGTTTGAGCAAATGTATCCGACTAGTACTTGGGGAAAGAACTATGTAGCGATGCCTTTTCAGTTAAGGAACAATTATGCGCTCAGGGTAATGGCCATGCAGGATCAAACAACGGTAAACATTGGTGGTCAGGTTTTTACAATTGATGCTGGACAATATGTGACATCTGTTGAAAATGATGTTGTATCCGTTCAAGCTGATAAGCCGGTTCAAGTAGCGCAGTTTAGCCTTACCATGAGTTGCGATACACAGAGCACAGCCGGTATTGGCGATCCGTTTATGATTATGCTCAATCCCAATGAGCAGCAGCTCTCAGAAATCAACTTCAATGCCTTAAACGCAACGGAGTTGAGTGACTATTATCTCTCTGTAATCACCAACACCGATCAGGTGAATTCTTTATCACTCAATGGCACTCCAGTGAATAGTACAATATTTAGTCAAGTACCCGGAGCTCCTGATTATTCTCATGCTTCTATTAAGGTTCAGAAAGGTCAGGATTATAATCTTAGGTCTTCTGGGGGTGGTTTTGTGGCCTATATCTATGCCTTCGGGTTTTTGGAATCATTTGGCTATGTGGCTGGAGCAGCGTTGGAAAATCTTAACCTGGAGATAGAAGCTGATGATGAATACATCAGTATTGTTGACGATGCTGCTTGTCTCAATGCAGACATACAATTTACCGCAGCTTTTGATACACCTTCAGGTCAACAACCAAGGTTCAATACCTTCGATTGGGATTTTGGCAATGGAGATGTGGCTCAGGGGGAGCATGTAACTTATAAATACACTGTGCCCGGAACTTATCAGGTAACGCTAACAGCATCTGATGGACAGGGTTCTTGTGGTAGTTCGGAAACCCTCAACAAGACTATAGAGATTAAAGAAGTAGTAGTCGATGAAATTATCGGAGCTAGTTCTGTTTGTCCTGATGTTACAGGAATTGGATATGAAGTTTCAGGAGAGGCTGATAATACTTATGAATGGATAGTGGATGGAGGAACAATAATTGGTGCTGATACTGGAGAACGTATTCTGGTCGATTGGGGGACTACAAATGCCAATGCCTTGGTGCAGGTAGTTCCTAGGAATTTGCTAGGCTGTCTGGGAGATACCTTAAAATTACCAGTAATCATTAATAAAAGACTCGAGCCTACTGCGCCTTTCACCGACAGTCCTTTGACAGTAAATGGAATTGCCGAGGTTTGCTTTGATGAGAAGAATAGAACTCGCTACTATGTCAGCCCTACCAATGGATCGCAATATGAATGGCATGTTCAGGGAGGAACTTTTACAGTCGACTCTAATCCTAATTCTGCTGAGGTGATTGTTGACTGGGGCAACAGTTCCACTGGAACAGTCTGGTATACCGAGTCGAATGATCTGATAGATGACTGCGAAGGTGGTTCTGATCCGCTTGAGGTAATAATTTATAGTCAACTCACCGCTTCTGCCGACATTGATCATGTATTGTGTAATGGAGAGTCGAACGGACAAATCTCACTCACAATTACAGGAGGAAAATCTGGAGATTATACTGTAGAATGGGACAATGGTATGACTGGAGCTACTATTTCTAGTTTGACAGCCGGAGATTACCAAGCCACCATTACCGATGAATTAGGATGTCAATTGATTCAGACCTTTACCATCACTGAGCCAGAGCCTTTAATTATTCAAAACATAACCACGCTTCCGGTAAGGTGCTTTCAGGAGAGCAATGGAGTTGCCGAACTTGAAGTTACCGGAGGTACCTTATTTGGGAATAATGAGTACCAATATACCTGGCAAACTGGGGGAATAGAAACACAAGGTGAAAGCAGAACTATTAACTCATTGATTGCTGGGCAGTATACGGTTGTCGTGACCGATGCTAAAGGGTGTGAGGCGACATCCACATTTACTATTGATGAGCCACCACTTCTGGAGGTAGATTTAAATACATTGATTAACGACCCTATTTGTCCTGACGCTTCAGATGGTGAGGCGTTTGTAGATGCGAAAGGGGGAACACCAGACTATCAGTTTTTCTGGAGTAACAATCCTTCTGCTGATGATCAGAATGCCAGAAACTTAAGCGAAGGTTCATACTCTGTTAGAATTGTAGATGCGAATGGCTGTGAGTTGGTCTATGAAATTGATGTGACCGAAAGATATCCCAAGATATTTATTCCTAATGCCTTTAGTCCCAATGGCGATACTGAAAATGATGAATTCAAACCTGTAGCAGAATGCGAGTCGAACTATTACATGCAATTATTCAACCGATGGGGGACTGTAGTTTTTTCTACAGAGGACATTAATGAAGGTTGGGATGGTTCTTATGAAAATGAAGAAGCTCCAGCTGGTATCTATTCTTATCTGATTTTTTATGCAGGAAGCGTAAATGGAGTAGATTTTGAAGAAACATATAGAGGGAGCTTTAAACTGATACGATAGAATTCTATCAACGTCATCGTTATTGTCGTTTTACGTATTAAGGGAAGCTCGTCTATGAATTGTGATAACTCTAACTTTCTAGCAACTATCAAAAAAACAAGTTTCAAGCACACAACTAAGCGTTATAAATAGAGATATTTGAAATTCAGGTATTTGACCTGCGAAGAATAGAGGAAATTGAGGAGATTTAGACTGCTATTATTGGCCATGCTTTTCACCAGTCAGGCTTTTGCTCAGGTAACCACTGAAGGCAGAGAGTTCTGGTTGGGGTTTATGGAGAACAGCGAACCTGACATACAGTTAGAAATATATCTTTCTGCCAATCAGCAAGCTAATGTTGAGATAGTCGCTCCAAGAGGCACATTCAGAAGGACTGTAACCGTGCCTGCAGGAAGTGCTCGCTTTGTATCTGTTCCCGCTAATGAGTACATGCCAATTGAAGAAGGCAAGTTTAATATGGGGCTAAAGATTAATTCAGATGTCCCAATCTCTGTTTATGCTTTGAACAAAAGGCGGTTTAGTGCAGATGCTACAGTAGTTCTCCCTACAACGGCCTTAGGTAAAGAGTATTTCGTAACTGCTCATGCGGAACCTCCCAACGATATAATTGAAGGCTCGAGAGAATCTGAGCTACTGATTCTTGCGGTTCAGGATGATACAGAAATTGAAGTCATTCCAACGGTGCGAACGGTTGGAGGAAGGTTGCCGAATGTACCTTTTACAATTACTTTGGATGCAGGCGAAACCTATTTGCTAAAAAGTCAAAGTCTATCTGGGGATTTATCCGGTTCATACGTACGTTCAATTAGTACTAATTCTGATGACTGTAAGAATATAGCTGTTTTTGGGGGGAATGTCTTTACGAATGTTGGTGGCTGTGGTGCTGCAAGAGACCATTTGTTAGAACAAATGTTTCCTATTTCAACCTGGGGTAAAAATTTCCTTTATGTTCCTTATGAGACCCGACAGGGAGGAGATTATGTAAAGATTATTGCCTCAGAAGATAACACCACTATCAACATATCCGGAATGAACCCTATTCCAATGAATAGAGGTCAGGTGTATAGAATTAAGGCTCTTGATGGTGTGAGAAATGTTTCCGCAGATAAGCCGATTAGTTTTGCCCAATTTAGTAGATCACAGGAATGTGATGGTGTTAATTCTGATCCATTTTTCATTTTGGTTAGTCCTTTAGAACAAAGAATTCGCAAAGTGACCTTCAATGCATTCACTGGTTCTGAAATTGATACTTATTTCTTGACGCTAATTACCGAAGCGGGAAAATCAGATGAAGTCTATCTCGATGGTAGTAATGTTAGTAGACAATTCAGAACCTTGGGAGGTGCGTCTTATGCTTCAATGCAGATAACAGAGGGGAACCACACCATAGATGCACCTGAAGGTGTAATTGCCTTCGTTTATGGTTATGGAAATCTGGAGTCCTATGGCTACTCAGCCGGAGTGGCTCTGGAAAACTTAAATCTTAAGATTCAAGGAGACGATGAGTATATCAGCATTATTCAGGATGAGGCTTGTTTGAATGCTGATATAGTTTTTACAGCCAACTACATTGTTCCGGTAGGCGAAGCACCACTTTTTAA
>JABXIP010000050.1 GCA_013373005.1 Cytophagia bacterium
GGTTTATGGCGAAATGCTCGAAGGTCATACACCCGCAAGAACCACAGTGGCTGTAGCAGGCTTGCCGCTTAATGCCCTGGTTGAAATAGAGTGTATTGCTGAATTTCAGTAAACCACGCTAAGGCGTGGTTTTTTGTTGAATCACTTTTCTAAAATCTTCACTTAACAAACCATAGTCATAGAAGGCCATTCCGTTGGCAGAGGTTTCTTTGACTAGTTCAACCGCTTTGCTAACTTCTTCTATATTTTTATCGGCTAGATAGAAGGCGGTGTAGAGTGGCTTACTTCCATTCAAGTCCCTTATTCCTTCTTCCGTAGCTCGTTTCATAAAGCCAATATCTTCTGCATAGAACTTGTAGTAAATCATTGGAAAAACGAAGTCGAGATTCCATTTGTCCCAATCTTGTCTCACCATCATTCTAGCCAGTGAAGGGGTGGCAAACACTGAAGCAGAAAGCTTCTTTCCTCGTTGGTGCACCCCATCGGCTATTTTGTTTACCAGGTTGGTGATGGAGTCATAGCGAAACTGCTTCCAATTTTCATCCTGACTCGGATCTTCTAAATCTAATGGATCGTAACCCTCTTCAGCTTTAAATTTACTTCTACAATCTTCGCAATAGCAAAAATCGAATTCAGGCATCTCATGGTCTTGAACCAAATCGTATTTAGACCATAGGCCTTGTGGTAGAATTACATCACAGTAACGCACGTAATCGAGCTGAACTCCATCTAGTCCCTCTGTGTCGCAGATATCCATCATGTGATTGAAGATGTATTCCTGAACCTCAGGTTTAGTTGGGCAAAGCCATTGGTAATAATCTACATATGGTCGAACATCAAATGAGGAGTTTCCCTCTCTACTGACTGCATACCATTCCGGATGTTCCTGTGCCTTTTTATCTCCCGGATGGTTCATCGTCCATTGCCAGGCATGAATTTCAAGACCATGTTTCTTCGCGGCAGGAATTGCCTTTTCAAGTACCTCTTTTCCTCCACCTACCAAAACACCAAAGAACCCCAGGTCTTTCAGGCCAGAGATTTCATTGTCCCAATCTGACTCGGTTTTGTTTCCACCACCTGTCCAAACCCAGAGTTTGAAGTCGCTTGAGGTTTCTGAATCCCCTGAGCATGATTGAAGTAGGATAGGAGCACCGATTACGGCAGCTGACCCTAACCCAAGATTCTTTATAAATTCTCTTTTATTCATCTACTTAAATTCTTTTGCCCTAATTCCCTGAACAGGACGTTATTTGGTTGAAAATATATCAAATTCACCCTTTAGGGCTGGGGTTATGTCTACTTAAATTCTTTCCATAACCTACCGGTTTCATCGATATGCCAAATGATATTAGCATTAAAAGGATGCTGCATAATGGCGTGGTATCGATATGAATCTGCTTGAAGTTGCCAAACAATAGGACGACCTACATTGAATGTTTTCGACTTTAAAAGTTCATCCTTTTCAGCCTGGAACGTTGAGTTATTCTTCTTATATATTAGCTGACTTCTATGAATGTGTGACAATAGCTGTCTAACTTCTTCAGATCCAAAATCTGAAACAAACTGATCTGATTCTCCTGCATTTTTACCTGAGAAGATGAGTTGTCCCCAGAACTCCGGCTCATGCATATTAACTACTCTCTGAGGTGACCAAGTCCAATTGTGTTCAACAGGTTTGCCTGCTCTGGCGTCATTAATTTTGACATACTTTCCTTGTTTAACCTCTGTATCCCATTGCACTCTGGAAAAATTCAAGCGCCATGAATCATTGGCTTTTGGCTTCTTCCCTTTGAAGGCAGCCTCCTCTAATACTGCCCAGGGCATAGCTACCTCAACGGCCCAGAATTTGTCCTTATCTGATGGGTCATTTAGAGTTCCTTCTACATGCACTGCAGTTTTCAGTCCATTGATGTTCCAGTTGTCTATGGCTTGTCCATTGTCGCGGTATGCCCGCGTTAGCATCAAATCCCAGACGGTATTGAAGGCGTTGATTTCAAATTCATAATAGGCTTGGGTATCACCATCAGGATCTATAAAGATCTCAAAGTCGTTATCGTAAAAGATTACAGTGTCTCGCTGCTTCAGGTTAGCCCAGATGTTCGGCTCTTCTAGTTCGGCATAGAAGTAGAGATATTCATCGTCCCAAAGCATTTTTACCCTTGTCTGAAAGTTTGGTTTGGGCTGCTTTTCTCCTTCGATATCTACAAAATCCTCAGTCCATTGAGCCAATTGCCATGATTGTTCATTTGGGAGGCCATCTATGACGAGCGGTTCAAACGGCCTTTTGCAAATGTATGCTCTGCTCTCAATCAGAGGGTATTGTGCATGGGCTTGTAGGCTAATTATTAAGCCAAAAAGGAATATTAGTCTTAGTTTAAGCATAAAAAAATCCTCTCTTTTTAAGGAGAGGATTCAATATCTATAATTCGAGTTGTCTTTTAAAAGATGTTTACACCAAAGTATGTTTTCAATACTGTAATGATAAAAATGAAAGCTAAAATGGTTGGAGCTAAATAGCTAACTGCAAAGTTCAAATACTTCTGAACGAATGAGCCTTTATAACCTGGAGCTCCAATCGAAAGTTCTTCATCTAGGTTATGTTTTTTCCAAACATGCGCTGCGAAAAACACAATCAGACATCCTCCTAAAGGAAGGAAGGAGTCATTGGCTACATTGGCCACAAAGCTTAGGAAGTCTGTAGCACTCTCAGCTCCTGGATAAGTGATGAAGTTGCTGAAGAAATCCGAATATCCGTTCCCTAATAATGAAGGTATACCAATCAGATAAATAAGTCCGGCAACCACCCATACTGCTTTCTTTCGACTAACTTTCTTTTCGTCTACCACATAGGCAACAGGTACCTCCAATAGAGATACGGTCGATGTTAGGGCCGCAAAGCAAAGTAGGGTGAAGAATACTGTACCCGCTATGATACCCAAGGTTCCTCCAATTGTACCGAAGATTTCAGGAAGAGTTACGAAAATAAGGGCAGGTCCATTACCTACACCGTCCATAGAACCACCGCTCATGAAGCCTATTAAAGGGAAGATCATCAAGCCGGCAATCACGGCAATACCAACATCGGCAAGCGTAATAAATGCTGCAGCTGAAACTATGTTTTCTTTCTTGCTCACATATGAGCCGTAGGTAATTAATGCTCCCATACCTAAGGACAAGGAGAAGAAGGCCTGTCCTAGTGCATTGGTAATAACCTCTGCATTGATTTCAGAGAAGTCTGGTACAAGGTAGAATTTAAGGCCATCCATGGCATTTGGAAGAGTAAGCGAGTACACGACCAAGGCTAAAATCATAATCACCAAAGTTGGCATTAAGAATTTAGCCGCTTTTTCAATACCTCCTGAAACACCCTTCGAAACTACATAAGCTGTAGAAGCCATAAATAGAAGTCCATAAGCACCTACTTTAAATATGTCTTTAACGAAGTCTCCAAAATGTTCTGCAATACCAAAATTACCGGATGCCATTTCAAAGATGTAGCCGAAGGCCCAGCCGGCAATTACATTATAGAATGATAGAATCAGGAATCCGCTCAGAATTCCAAGCTTTCCTACAAAATTCCATTTTCTAAACCCAAGGGCATTGAAAGCTCCAACGGGATTTTTCTCAGTTTTTCGTCCAATGGCAATTTCTGTTACCATTACAGGGTAACACAAAATGAAACAGAATATAAGGTACATCACCACAAAGGCTGCACCACCACCTTGTCCTACTTCATAAGGGAAACCCCAAATGTTACCTAAACCAACTGCCGAACCTGCTGCGGCAGCAATAAAACCGAGTCTGCTTGAAAATCCTCCTCTATTTGCCATTCAATAATTTTTTAAAATTCGAATATATAGGATTCCGAAGAGTTATGTCGGCCGTACCTATAAAAATGTCTATACTTGAGATAAAGTAAGAATTGACAGATGCCATTTTTCACTAACGATGCTATAGTTTTAGGCCTGCTTATATTGGTTGTGGCCTGGGTTTTTTATACCTCAAACTCACCTAAACCTTTCTGGAAGAAGTTTTACACCTTCGTGCCGAGTATCTTACTCTGCTATTTTTTACCTGCACTACTCAACTGGCCTTTAGGCCTAATTGATGGTGAAGAGTCGAACTTATACTTTGTTGCCTCTCGCTATCTATTGCCGGCATCTCTGGTACTTCTTTGTCTAAGTATTGATTTAAAGGGAATCATCAACCTAGGTCCTAAAGCCATTATTATGTTTTTGGCTGCAACAGTGGGAATTGTGCTTGGTGGACCGCTAGCCATATTGTTAATATCTACTATTGCTCCAAGTGTACTGGATGTTGGTAATGGAGAGGAAGTGTGGAGAGGCCTTTCTACTGTAGCCGGTAGCTGGATTGGTGGCGGAGCCAATCAAGCTTCCATGAAGGAGATTTTTGAAGTAAGTGATGATCTGTTCGCTACAATGATTGTGGTAGATGTTATTTGCGCTAATATTTGGACAGGGTTCCTTTTATATGGTGCGAGCATCACCAAAAAGGTAGATCGTTGGTTGAAGTCTGATACTTCGGCCATAGATCAGTTGAAAGATAAGGTTGAAAAGTATCAGGCCAGCATTGCTAAGATTCCAAATCTGTCTGAGACCTATATGATATTAGCCATAGCTTTTGGTGGAACGGCCTTAGCTCATTGGGGTGCAGATGTAATTTCACCACGACTTGAAGCCCATAAAGAATGGCTTGAGAGATATTCTTTAGAATCACTGGCTTCAGGCTTTTTCTGGATTGTAGTAATAGCTACCACAGTAGGTGTTGGGTTGTCATTTACCAAGTTTAGAAAGTACGAAGGTGCTGGTGCCTCAAGGCTCGGAAGTGTCTTTATATTCATCCTTGTGGCAACTATTGGAATGCGAATGAATATTCGTGAAGTGTTTGATAATCTAGGCTTGTTCTCGATTGGCATTACCTGGATGCTTTTCCATGTGCTCATTATGGTAATTGTGGCTAAACTGATTAAAGCTCCGTTCTTCTTTGTGGCCGTAGGAAGCCAGGCCAATGTTGGCGGTGCAGCATCCGCGCCTGTTGTGGCATCGGCCTTTAGTCCAGCATTGGCTCCGGTGGGTGTATTGCTGGCAGTTTTGGGATATGCTTTAGGAACTTATGGCGCTCTGCTGTGTGCTTGGATGATGGAGAATGTATCTCCTTAATTTTTATTCTTTTTAGCCCTGTATTTACCTCTGATCTTGCCAATTTGAAGATTGAACATTGGAAAATACATCACCTTTTTAGGACTAATATTGGTAGCTAGGCTCACGCCAAAACTTATATATCTGGTAAACATATATTGGGCTTCTAATTTTAGAAGCATGCCAACCGTGGTGAAGTTTTCACTTTCATAATGGGAATAATAGTTTCTGTAATGACCAGGGTCATTATAATAGTAAATAGGGCTTCGACTTGTTAATTGGCCTCTTTCATTACCCCAAAGTGCAGACAGACCTGCCTGATATGAATATCTAACTTTGTCCTCCTTAAAATCTGTATAGCCACCAATCATGAAGCCTACTTGCTGGTATTTTTCTTCAACCGACTTCGAAAAAACTAGCTCTTGTATTAGCAAATAATCCATAGAGTAGGATAGTTTACGCTTCATCAGGTTAAGTTCATAGCCTCTAGCGCCTCCGCCTTTAGCATTGATATCATCAAAGAATCCGGCTTTTATAGTCAATGATAGAACATCGGGATTAAAACCCTGAGCAAGAGATGATAGGTTAAAAGAAAGCATGAAAATCAGAACCCATATAACTAGGCTTATCCGCTTATTCAATGATTTATAGTTGATATGCATTGTGTGTTTTTATCTTAATGGTTCTAAATATCGAAGATATTGAACACAAATTTAAATAATAATGGAGGTCATTTGATTTAAATGATCATTCAAAACGAGCATCCAATTCTGCCTGAATTTTCTTTCTAATTCCACCGAAAGCGAGATATGGGTAGACTATTCCTACAATCAAGAAGATGGGAATCATTTTGTAACCCTGAGGTGCATCTTTAATATAGGATACAATGGCTATCGCAAGAGAGGCCAAAACGGCCGCAATGGTCATGGCCATTTGAAGCTTTTTGAATTTACTGAGCTTACGGTTTAGCTCGTCTACATTATAGTCAGAATATTCGTTTTGCTCGCTCATGGCTTGAAAAGCTGATTTTTACACAAATTGTTTAATAGGTTTCGAGAATCTGAAAGAGTTCGTCCAATTTGGGTGTAAGAATGATCTCGGTTCTTCTGTTGAGTGCCTTATTTTCGGGTGTATTATTAATGGCAACAGGGGAGAACTCGCTTCTTCCTGAAGCAGTAATGGTTTCAGGATTAACTCCATTCGTTACCAATATTCTCACAATGCTGGTAGCGCGCATTACACTCAAATCCCAGTTGTCATTCATGTATTGAGAGGTTTTGGAAATAGGCACATTGTCAGTATGCCCTTCCACCATAATATTGATTTCACTATTTCCTTTTAAGGCCGTTGCGAGTTGCTTGAGTGCATTTGCGCCCTGATCATCTACTTTGGTGCTTCCTGATCCGAAAAGAAGCTTTTCGGCCAGAGAAACGTAGACTTTTCCGTTTTTCACTTCAACGGTTAACTCATTCTCATTAAAGTTGAGTAGGGCATCGGTCACCTGCCTTTTCAGGCGTTGCACTGCGGCATCCTTATCAGCAATAAGCTTCTCCAGTTCAGCCACACGAGCTTCTCTCTTAGATAGGTCTTCGGCCAATTCCTGGTTTCTCTTCTTTTCTATTTCAAGATCGTCTTGTATGGCCAAAAGTCTTTGTTGCTGCTGAGCCAAATCTGTGTTCAACTGACTGCTATTGCTCAGAAGGTTATTATATAACTGTGAAATGCGATCATATTCACCCTTAACCGTATTGAATTGCTCGGTAAGGAAATCGAGGTCTTTTTGGGTAGCCTCACTCTTACCTTTATATTCTTGAACCTGCACTTCTAACCGACTTATTTTTTCTTCTGCCACTTCCAGCTTCTCTTTGAGTTCAGCATTTTCATTTTCAAGGCTGGTTTTCTCATTGAATAGAGCATCATATTCTTTTTTAGCCACACATGAGCTAAGTATGATGCCGGAAAGAAGAGTAAAAAGAATTTGTGTTTTGAATCGATTCATTGTTTTGGGCTTTAAACAAATATGCTGAAATGATTTGAGAGTTGGGTTATGCATTATTGGTATTTGGATTTTGGGTTGAGATTTCGAAATGTTATGCATGCAGAGAATATTTCAATATCTTCACCTTAGACCTAGATAGAATAAGAATAATGAGAACTGATGGAATGTTGAAGGATGGCGCGCTGAAAGGGCAAACCATTATTGTTACTGGTGGTGGTACCGGACTTGGCCGCTCAATGGGTAAATACTTCCTTGAACTGGGAGCTAATCTGGTGATTACCAGCCGTAAGATGGAAGTGCTGGAAAAGTCTGCCAAGGAGCTGGAAGAGGAAACAGGAGGGAAGGTTTTACCTGTTCAATGCGATGTTCGTGATTATGAGCAGGTTGAAAATGTATTGAAGGTGACCGAAGAGCATTTCGGGCAGATTCATTGTCTGTTGAATAATGCTGCGGGTAATTTCGTCAGTCCTACAGAAAGACTGTCGAGCAGAGCCTTTGACACCATTATAGATATAGTACTTAAGGGTTCTACCAATTTTACCCTTGCCTTAGGTAAGAAATGGATAGAGCAGAAACAGGCTGGAACAGTTCTGAATATTGTAACCACTTATGCCTGGACAGGCTCGGGATATGTGGTGCCTTCGGCTTGTGCCAAGGCGGGTGTTTTGGCCATGACCCGTTCTTTGGCTGTTGAATGGGCCAAATATAAGATCAGGCTGAACGCCATTGCACCCGGTCCATTCCCAACGGAAGGCGCCTGGAGTAGGTTACTTCCCGGTGATCTGGTGAAGAAATTCGATCCGGCTAAACTCGTGCCTGTAGGTAGAGTAGGAGACCATCAGGAACTGGCTAATTTGGCCGCCTATCTAATGTCAGACTATTCGGCTTATGTCAATGGAGAGGTGGTTACTATAGACGGTGGTGAATGGCTCATGGGTGCCGGTGAATTCAGTCACCTAGAGAAAATACCTCAGGAAATGTGGGACATGCTTGAAGCTTCTCGCGGAAAAAAGCCATAAGCCCCAAGCTGCTTTGGGGCTATTGGAAAGCCAAACAAAAGATTAAGAAGATGGATCTTTAGATTTTAATAAGTAATGAATACACGCAATTCAACATTTAGAAACCTTATTCTAGTATTTCTTATTGGTATATCCACTGCATGTTCTCAGCGCTCCGATTCTTCAAAAGATGATCGGAAGGTTTTGGATCAAGTGGTGTTGATCATTGATAAATGTCCCAATTACAGTCAATATCAGAATCCAATCACTGGTGTATATAGTTCTAGGGCCGATGATTTTGAGATTACCGCAATCAATAGCGACCTCAGAAACCTTACTTATAAAACCAATAAAATTCCAACAAGAGATACCGTTGTATTTGACACTAAAGGTGAAATTTTAGAGCTAGATCATATTTACAAGTTTCACAGGTATTTGAGTTTTTTGGTTCAAAAAGGTGATACGGTTCTATTTACTTATGATGAAGATTTTCCGAAGGCGACTATCCTAAATCGTGAAGTTTCGAATGTTGAACTTAATTACGAAGCTATCAGAAATGACTACCTGGTTGCAGACGAGGAAGACTTTGATGGAAATAGCAAGTTTAATATTTCCCCTGTTAGTTCAGTAAAGGGTTACATGACGAATAGAGACCCTTCAAAAGCAAGAAAGATCAGAGCCGAAATATATGAGAAGGCTTTGGCGGAGGCCAAAATTGAATTAGAAAAGGAAAAATGGTTGCTAGATTCTTTGGTGAGTAATAACCTGATTGATGAGGAGACTAGCTTATTCTATATGAACAGGTCAAATCATTTGTATGGGTTTAATGAGTTTAGGTTCAATCAGTATGTGAATGA
>JABXIP010000336.1 GCA_013373005.1 Cytophagia bacterium
ACAACAACCAGAAGGATCATATACTTTTTCATAAGGTAATTTCAGTTTATTAAAAGGTTGATAATGGTCTTAAGGTAAGGATTTTAAAAAGATATGCCGCTGAAGGATTATTCGAGTGTATCTAAACTTCAACCCTCAATGAATAAATTCTTATTCATTCTCCTTAGTAAAAATATGATGCTGAGTAGCGGTAAAGTAATCTCGGAAAATTTGATTGAGCGTGCTGTCCTCACGGCTGGCGTTAATTCCTAGGAAAGGATGTAATCCTAGAATGGCAGCCGACAACTGTTTTACAGACGAAGCGGCTACATTATGTACCGTTTCAATATATTCAGCAGAAAAGTTTGCACTCCGCTCAGTTCTGCTTTCAATCTCAATCGCATAAGCGTAAAGCCTTTTATTGGCTTCTGCAATGGCTTGCCTTAAATCTACCAATCGCTTTGTTTCCTTGGGTTGAGCTTCAGCCAAATAATGCTCGGCCATACCTATGTAGTTTAACCAAAGGGTAAGGTCGGCAAACAGTGAAAAGTGGATTTTAAAAATATTCTGGGGCTGATAAAACTGATTATATACAAAGCTATATCTCTTATCAACCCTCACATCGTTCACCTCAAATGAATGAGTAGCAGTGGCCTTCAAACCCATCGTATTCCAATCCTTAATGATGGTCACTTCGCTAGCAGGAACAACGAAAGACATGAATTTGGCTATGCCATCTTCATTCTTTAACCCTACTCCATTCTCGACAATTATTGCATTCAACGTAAAATGGGTGAGATAGGGAGCGCCAGTGGCATAGCGCCAGGTACCATTGAGTCGGTACGAATCTCCCTCCTTCTCAGCTGTTCCGAACATACCTCCGCTTCCACCAAAGACCGTGGACTGAGCAAAAATTTCCTCAGCCACTTCCGGCTGAAGGTTACCGATGAAGTAATTGGCTCCGCTACAAAGCGTCACTGTCCACCCAAGGCTTCCATCCAATCGAGCCAGTGATTGAAGCTTTTTCAAGCCTTCGGATAAAGGCATTTCAAGTCCGCCAAAAGCCTTCGGCACCCAGATATTCCACAGGTTTTCCTTGGCAATCCAGTTAAGCACTTCTTCGGGAAAAACAAGAGCATCCTTACACCCTTGCTTAAGCTGTTGCATAGACTTGTTCATTTTCATTCTTCATTAATTTTCTCCACTTCAGGTAGCCGGAGGTTCCCATAATGAATAGGAAAACGGTCATACCGGCATAGATATAAAGCTCCTTATATACCATCAACGGGATTGATATGGCATTGCTGATGTTTAAATAAACCCAATTTTCAAGCTTTCTCTTGGCCATAAGCCACATGCCGGCCCAGGCAAAAGCACTGACGAGTGCATCCCAAATAGGCACATCTGAATCCGTATGGAAACTAAGCCAGAAGCTCATCAAGGAGAAACACCCCAGTACTATTGCAACTGCCTTAAGGTGTTCAGTTTTATCCGAAACAGTTATAGGAGCTTCTGCCTTTTGCTTACCATATTTCCAGTAGAACCAACCGTAAATACTCATGATGAGATAGTAGAGATGCAGCAGAATATCGGCATACAAAGCACTCTGATAGAGTACCCACATGCTCATAAGAATAGCTACAATACCAAAGAGGTAATTGTGAATGTTGTTTTGGCGCGCAAGAATTACCTGCACTATGCCAAAGAGTGTTCCCAGCCCTTGAAGCCAGGTGAGATTTGATAGAAATTCCTCGATCATTGTTTATCGTTTTCAATGAAATGAGGAGATGAACCAGACCCTTGCGGACCTGCAAGAGTCTTTATTTTCCCTACGCCAGTATTATCTGGATCAGGTGCGGAGCCATGCTCCTGGGTATCATCTCAGCCTGCCAACACAGCAAGCACCCCATTAAGGGCAAAGGTAATGTTCAGAACATAGGCAGGAAAGAATTGCGGATAATTATATTGCATCTGAGCTATGAAAACAGACGTTATTCAGATTTGGAAATCGCTAAGGAGAATAGAGAAGCCTGACTATACTTCCGAAGCCCGTCAGGTGGAAGTGTGGCAAAAGGAATGCATTTCAAAAACAGGATATCTTGAAAATGGCACGCTTTACCTACCTACAGGCTCAACTACCAAACCAGAACTAAAAACCGATGATCTGATTATCATTCAAGACATTGATGGGTTCGATGCATTTTCAATTAAGAAAGACTGCAAGGGTGAAAACCTACCCTATCACCACTATAGCCATATTTTGGCTGCTAATCCTGAGTTGGCAAGTTTCAGCAAGCCGGCTAAGCCGAGGCTATTCGAAATCTTCAAGATGGAGAAAAATGAATCCGAAGGCTTTGATATTCACCTGAACTACTCCGCCAATCAATACTACATTGGATTGCCAGAAAGAGTCGACCATAAAATCGGAGAACTCTATAAAGACAGACCCTTACGATATAAGATCAACGGAAAAGCCGATTTTACCCTTAGCAGCCGTAAACAAAGAACTTTCTATGAATATGACTACATTCTAGAATACTTGGGTCAGGCTGACTCCATTTCCTTCAAAGACCTTAGTCAAATTGAAATAACCAAGACTGTTCCTACTCATTCCAAACTGGTGGATGAGAGAAGGATTCTCATTTAGTCTTTCCTTAAAACTTATTGCCACTCTCCTCTTGCATTGAATTTGTATTTTTTATTTACTTTGTATTTCAAAGTACTTTTAAATAATTCAAAATGACTATCGAAAACACTTCAGCAACGCCTCCATCACTAACTACTTTAAAGAAGCGAGCAATCATTGGTTGGGCTATTGGTTTTGTATTTACTGCACTTTTTATCTTCTCTGCAGACAAAGCTGACGCATCCTGGTCGAAACTGTGGTTCATAAAACCTTTTTTGCTCACTCCTATTGCCACAGCTATGGGAGGTGCTTTCTATTACTATGTTGAACAGCTTTTCTTTTTTAACGGATGGAAAAAACCATTGGCCATCAACATTGGCCTAGTCGGTTTTATGGTAAGTCTTTGGCTAGGTATGGTGCTTGGCTTTAACGGAACTTACTGGAATTAAAAAAATTTTATCAACCCACTTTGAAATTCAAAGTAAACTCAAGCCCAAATGTCAAAAATCAAATCAACAACAATGAATTCAAGTCTATTTCAAAAACTCATCATTATTACTGCAATAGGTCTTAGCCCTATTCTGTCCAATGCGCAGAATTACGCAGAACAAATAGATAAAGTGTTTAGCTGGGTAGAAGATGGTTCACCTGGTTGTACCTGTGCTCTTTCCAAAAATGGCGAAGTCATATTCAACAAAGCTTATGGTGTAGCCAATATGGAAACTAAAAGCCCACTAACAGCCAATTCGGTACTCGATGCAGGTTCCATGGTGAAGCAATTCGTGGCCGCTGCCACTCTCCTTTTAGTCGATGAAGGTAAGCTCTCACTGACAGCAGATATTCATCAGTACATTCCTGAACTGCCACAATACGGACACAAAATCACCATTGATCATCTGATGACTCATACCTCTGGTGTCAGAGATTGGACTGGTATTCGAATGTTTTCAAGCCAGGATGATGATGCCTTAACCATGGTACTGCGTCAATCCGAGCTCAACTTTCCTCCTGGCACTCAATGGTCTTACTCCAACAGCGGTTTCGTTCTCTTAAAGGAAATTGTAGCTCGAGTTAGTGGTAAATCATTTGGTCAGTTTGTTCAGGAAAGACTGTTCGATAAGTTGGGCATGAAACAAACCAGTTATACTGAACATCCCGAAGACATAGTAAATCGTGCACTAGCCTATGAAAAGCGCGGAGATAGCTGGCAATTAGCTATTCTAGAAGATAATGACCGAGGTGGTGGAGGCGCTCTGATGAGTACTGCCAGCGACTTACTCATCTGGAATGAGGCATTAACTGAGGGTAAACTGGGCAAATTCGTTACTCAGAAGATTCAGGAGCCTGCTAGACTGAAGAACGGAAGAGTTTTAACCTATGCCAGAGGCCTTTTTGTGGAAGATGTGGAAGTAGGCCAACTCGTTTGGCATGGTGGCAGTGCCAACGGATATAAATCTGTCATGGGTCGACTTCCTAAACATGGCCTTTCCATTGCCATTATGTGCAATGCAGGTGAAGCTGCCGATGCTAGAAGCGCTTATGCAGGTAGGATTTTCAGACTCTTCGTCCCAAAGGAAGAAATCTCTCAGCCTGAACACCTCATTACTCCATCTGCAGAACTAAGTGCCGATCAACTTAACAGCAAAACTGGTTTGTTCGTGAACGAAGCCAACGGTGACCTCATGCAAATCATGTCCGGCAATGGCCGATTAGCTATTGTTGGGGGATCTCTTCTCACCACGATAGATGAAAACAATTTCAGCAACCCACAGGGTGATATTGAATATAGGTCTTCCGATGAATTCAAGCTTCATTTCTTATCCAACGACCAGTTTGAATTGATTTCGATGGAAGGCAATAAAACCTTGTTCAATCGAGCTAATGACCAAGTTCCTACAGCGCAAGAACTTAATTTGCTTGAAGGAAATTATAGAAGTGAAGACATCAAATCTACCTTCAAAGTGACCCCTACAGATTCCGGAATCATCATGAACCTGGAACATGCGCCTATGCAGAGAATTCCGTTTCAGCCAGTACACAAAGACATTTTTCAATTCAGAAGAATGACGGTTCGCTTTTTAAGAGACAAGTCAGGAAAAGTGGTTGC
>JABXIP010000388.1 GCA_013373005.1 Cytophagia bacterium
TAATCACAGTGATTTTGGCTTGGGTGAAATATGTCTTTTGCAAAATAAGATCGGGAAGAATATGACTTGACAATACCGTACTCACGGCATTGAAAAGCCCGGTCTGCATAAGGCCGGGCTTTTTTTGTACGAATTAAAACCAACCCCTCAGTCCTTCGGACAACTCCCCTTGAAGGGGAGCACTTAAATTCTCCTCCTTTTAGGAGGAGTGCCCGAAGGGTGAGGTGGTAAAGCAATACTAAAATGGACATATACGAAGAATACATTGAAAATGTGATTCAGATGGCTGACCAAGCCATAGATAACGGCCTTTATGATGAGGCCAAGAAATGGTTTGAGAAAGGTTTATATGAAGAACCCGGCTATGCTAAACTTCACTATAGATTGGCATACCTTTTTCAGTACAACCTTTTTGATAATGCCGGAGCAGAGCAGCACTATTGGCTAGCCATAAAATTTAAGCCAGATTACCGATATGCTTATGAAAACCTGGCAAGGCTCTATCTGGAAAACGAGAAATACGATGGTCTTGAAAACCTGATGCGAAAAGCTATTCGGGTAGAAGGCTTCAACAAAACCTTTGCATATGAAAATCTGGGCAAGGTAGCTGAAGCTCAAGGTCAGTTCAAAAAAGCAATCGCTCAATACCGAAAAGGAATGATGCAGGCGCTTGACAACTACGATGTGGACGATTTAAAAGACCATATCAAACGAAATAAGTATAAACGATTGAAGAAACGTTGGAAATTATGGCAACGAGAAAATTAAGCGGAAAAGATCTGAGAAAGCTAGGATTCCCAGAAGGCAGAGCCATTGGCGAAGCCATCAAGGCGATGGAAGAGCATTTCAAGGGCAAATCCATACTTCATAAAAAAGCCATGCTAAAAAAGGTGGTCGAAAACCCTGGGCTTTATTTAAAACATGAAGCCTGGGGTCCTGTGGCGATGGCTCTGATCATCAAAACTGAGCACAATGAGACTCTGGCTTTGAGGGAAAAGAGAATTCCTTACAGCATTTATGGCGCTGAAGGAATTGAGCAAGGAGCAATTAACCAAATGGAGATTGCCATGAAATTGCCTGTAACTCAATACGGTGCACTGATGCCAGATGCACATCATGGCTACGGGCTGCCAATAGGCGGTGTTTTGGCCACCAAAAATGCGGTGATCCCTTATGGAGTTGGAGTAGACATTGGCTGCAGAATGTGCATGACTATGTATGATATTCCTCCTGCTTTTGTTCATCAAAACACTGATGAGCTGAAAAGTATGCTGATGGAGAACACCAAATTCGGTCAAGCGGTATTTAAAAGACCGAAAGACCACGAGGTGTTAGAGAGAGGGCTTTTCAATGAGATCAATTTGCTGAAATCATTAAAAGACACTGCATGGAAGCAAATTGGTTCATCAGGGGGCGGTAACCACTTTGTGGAATTCGGTATTACTGAAGTCCACTCTGAGATCAATGAATTCAACCTGCCAGCTGGCAAGTATCTGTCGGTACTCTCCCACTCGGGATCGAGGGGACTTGGTGCGAATATCGCAAGACATTACACTAAGCTGGCCATGGACATGACCAAATTACCGGGAGAAGCCAAACATCTGGCCTGGTTGGATTTAGATACTGAGGCCGGTCAGGAATACTGGCAAGCCATGAATTTGGCCGGTGATTATGCTTCGGCTTGTCATCACCAAATCCACGATAGGCTGGCAGCCGCTCTTGGTGAGCAACCTCTGGCACTGATTGAGAACCACCACAACTTTGCCTGGAAAGAGCAAGATTCGGAAGGTAATGAGATCATTGTGCATAGAAAAGGGGCCACACCAGCTGGAGAAGGTGTTCTAGGAATCATTCCCGGATCTATGACTTCACCGGGCTTTATTGTAAAAGGCAAAGGGAATGCGGATTCCATCAATTCAGCTTCACATGGAGCAGGAAGGGTGCTTTCCAGAACCAGAGCCAAGCAGACACTCTCTAAGAAGGAAGTGAAGAAGCACATCAAGAAAGCCGGAGTTACCTTAATTGGTTCCGGATTGGATGAAGCACCTCAAGTGTACAAGAACATTCATGAGGTAATGGCTCGTCAAACCGATTTGGTAGATGTGCTAGGAACTTTCGAACCTAAAGTGGTAAGAATGTGTGGTGATGAAAGGTTTGGTGAAGTAGACTAGACTGTGAATAAATCCAAAGGTCAATAAAAATTAGAGTCCTATCATTATAGGACTCTATATTACCTTTTACTTATCTTATTTTGAGTAATCTCTCTTTGGGAGTCGCTTTTAAACTTATCAGAAGTTTGAAGTGCTGAATGTTTGGTTTTTCTTCCTTGAACTCTTGTTCTCCACATCTCGAAGGAGCTGGGTTTCATTTCCCTCCTCATCAACCTGATTACCTCTCTTTCAGGTAAACCAAACTGAATTTCAATGGCTTCGAATGGGGTATGATCTTCCCAGGCCATCTCAATGATTCTATCTATATCTTCAAAACTAAGTCCGAACTTACCAATCATAGCAAAACAACCTGCGAATATATAAAATTGTTTTACACATATAAATAATTGCTATACAAACAAATAATAAACCCCGACACGTATTGCCGGGGTTCCAACCATCAACTTAACCAGAATCACTAAAGCATAGTGATTTGTTCGTGAAACTCTGTCATTGCCAGAGTCGTCTCTTTTAATGCCTTAAAGCCTCCAATGATGTTGATCACATGAGCATAGCCATTGGCCTTCAAGATGGATGTGGCAATCATGGATCTGTAGCCTCCAGCACAGTGCACATACCAAGTGGCCTCTTTATCCAGGGTATTTATATTCTCATTAATAAAATCGAGCGGGAAGTTGGTAGCTCCTAAGATGTGCTGGGAACTAAATTCACTCTCCTTTCTTACATCAAGAAGGTTAGCACCATCTTCAAAAATTGGCACAAACTCTTCAGCCGTAACTTGCTCTACAAATTCCATCTTCTCTCCTGCTGCTTTCCAGGCTTCAATACCATCTTTCAAAAAGCCAAGGGCATTGTCGTAACCCACACGTGACAAACGAATTACAACCTCTTCTTCTTTACCAGGTTCGGCCAGGAACACAATAGGAGTTTTTAAGTCGGTAATTAATGCCCCTACCCAAGGAGCGAAAGTATCGTCAATACCTATAAAGGTTGAACCCGGAATGAATCCTTCTGCAAACTGCTCTTTCGGCCTTGTATCCAGAATTATCGCTCCATTTTTTTCAATAGTCTGCTTGAATTCTTTTACATCCAGACCTATTACTCCATGGGCAAGAATTTCATCAATGCTCTCATAACCCATTTTATTCATCACCGCATTTTTAGGAAAATACTGTGGCGGAGCCACCAAGTCTGATGTTACTTCCTTCACAAACTCCTCTTTAGACATGTCGGCTCTCAATGCATAATTGAATTTCTTTTGATTCCCCAGAGTATCAACTGTTTCGGAACTCATATTCTTTCCACAAGCAGAGCCTTGGCCATGCCCTGGGTAAACAATTACATCATCAGCCAAAGGCATGATCTTATTCCTTAAAGAATCGTATAGGTGAGCTGCCAGATCCTCTCTGCTCAGATCTGTTTTCACTGCTAGATCCGGTCTTCCTACATCCCCAAGAAAAAGAGTATCTCCTGTATAAATTGAGTGATCCTTGCCATTTTCGTCAATCACCAAGAAAGTCGATGACTCCATAGTATGGCCGGGTGTGTGCAACACTTTGATTTGCACATTTCCTAACTGCAGCAGTTCGCCATCTGTTGCCACGTGAGCCTCGAAATTCGGAACAGCGGTAGGTCCGTAAACTATAGTAGCGCCTGTTTTCTTGGCCAAATCAATGTGTCCAGATACGAAGTCGGCATGGAAGTGCGTCTCTAGCACATATTTTATTTTAGCGCCATTCTTTGCAGCCAAATCAATATATGGTTGCACTTCTCTAAGAGGGTCTACAATAGCTGCTTCGCCATTCGATTCAATGTAGTATGCAGCCTCAGCAAGACATTGGGTGTAAATCTGTTCTATTTTCATATTTGATATTTTTTCGAATCGGATAATCAAAGATGGAAATAGACAATCAGTCAATCCGTAACTATTGTTACCTCATAAACTGATTTATGTCAGCTATTACTTGATAACAACCAATTATAATTTTTCACATACAGTTTTTTGCTTTTTGAAACATAAGGTCTACTTTAGTACCTCACTGATTTACACCTTCAACCTTATAGGAAAAAGATGACTCAAGTATTGCTGGTGGAAGACCGCGAGACACTGAAAAACTTGTTTTCTGAACTCATTTATAATTTCTGGGATTCAGAAGAATCTCTCAAAGTAGACGTATGTTCTTTTAATAAGCTTGAAGAGTTTGTCAAAAAAGGTAATTATCAGACACTCATCCTGAATATATCTTCCTCCAATAGCGGTGACAATTTTAAAATTGTTAGTTCTCTGGTTGAAAAAGGATTTTTCGAAAATCAAAAGCTCATCATTTCTTCAGTAAATCGTCCTCCTGAAATAGAAGCCATCAAGGGTGTAGAAATTCATTACTGCAGCGAAGACAGATTTGTGTCAGAATGTCTGCCACGGATGAACCAATAATCACTTATTCTTACTAATACCGTACTCTTTTTTGTAGAACTTCATAATGGGTTGAAAAGGCCCATACTTGTGTTGTTCGGCTGAGAAACCATCGGCCCAAGGACCATAAGGAGTAGATACCGGCTTTTTCTTTTTGTCTGGAAAATCCGCTTCAGGATTCGACTTTTGAGGTCGATCAAAGCTGTTGATGTAGGCTGCCACATTGTAAGCTTCCCTATCTGTTAAAACAGGCTTGTCGTAAGTAGCTTGTTGAAATGGCATATTGCCCTTAATGAATTCTGCGGCCGTAATAACTCTATGCATACCAGCTCCATGGTTGTAGGAATCATTTCCCCATAAAGGAGGAAACTGATACATGGCATTCTCTCCCGGTCTTATCCCCTGGCCATTATTGCCATGGCAAACCACGCAATGTTGTTCAAAAGTAGCTTTTCCGGCTACCAAATCGGCTTTTATCTCTGGTAGGTCTACTTTTACAAACCCTTTGTAGATATCTTCTTTTTCTTCTGGAACATCTTCGCTCAACCATTTCATATAGGCTATCATACCCTGCATTTCCAATGTATTGTGCGGAAGCTTCTGACCATTCATGCTGCGCTCCATACAGCCATCAATTCTTTCTTCAAGCGTGCCTATTTTATCTTCTCTCCCTCTGTATTGGGGAAATCTATTATAAACGCCAACAAAGCTTCCAGAACCAGGCTTGGTTCCAGCCTCCAGGTGGCAACTCTGACAGGTAAGATTATTTCCCGCAAAACGCATTTTGATGTCCTTAGACATTGGACCAATAAGCTCAGGAGTCTTAGTGATAACATCAAAACCTAACTTAATCAGGGCTGCTTTTTTCTCATTACCAAGATCTGTAGCAATGGACTTGGGCTTCCATTCGCCTTTATTTACTGTCCTAAAATCTATCAGGCCTAAATCGACTGAAATAAGAGAAAAGCCTGCAAACAAGGTAACAGCTAAACTGAAGCCTATCAGCAGGCTTACCCTTTTTATAACACGGTCAAACTTTCGCATTTGAATCTATTTCGGTACAAAGTTCCCAAAATGCTTGAATGCAATCGTTACACAAGTTACATTTCGGTAATAACTTTTTTTATAACCAATCATGAACTTATTCATCAAAAGGATTTTATCCTATTTTTTATTGATGATCCTGACATGTAGCGCGACAAAGCTGTATGGTCAAGGATGTGTTGCAATTCGCGGCTTCTCAAGTGGAGGAGCTAATAACCTTAGAGGAAACATTAACCTACCCAAGGGCTCTTTTCAGCTTCAAACAGGCTATCGCTACTTTAAGTCTTTCAGACATTTTAGGGGAACTCACGAAGAAACCAACCGAATTGAGGATGGCACACAGGTGATCAATCATTCTCACTTTCTGGATTTATCGTTGACTTACGGTATTACCGATCGTTTGTATGGAAGCGTGACCTTACCTTTTGTCTACCATAACAGATCTTCTATGTATGAGCATGGCGGTAACCCGCCCAATGGCTTGGGTGAAAGACATGAAACCAGCTCTCACGGACTGGCAGACATGAGGTTCAATTTGGGTTATTGGCTGCTAGACCCGGCCATTCATTCCAAAACTAACTTTGCGCTAGCTGTTGGCTTGAAATTACCAACTGGAAGCTATGACTTTACCGATACCTTCTATAATCAGGGGGCTAACCGCGATCAGGATTTAGAAGCCGTGGTAGATCAATCTATTCAGCCAGGTGACGGTGGAACAGGTTTTTCATTAGAAATGCAAGGTTTTCATTCTTTCAACAGTCGATTTCAGATGAGTGCCAACCTCTATTACTTGTTCAATGTAACAGAGACAAATGGCGTACTTACAAGAAACGGAAGAAGTGAATTCTCTGCTCCAGACCAATATGCTCTGCGCCTTGGCATGTTCTACAACACCAATGTTCAAGGTCTCAGCGCCTTTTTTGGTGGGAGACTAGAGGGTGTTCCTTCAGATGATGCTATTGGAGGTAGTGCAGGATACAGAAGACCAGGATACGTTTATTCCGTTGAACCGGGAATTAACCTGGCCAACAGAAACTATAACATTTCACTGAATGTACCCATTGCAGTTTTCCGAAATAGGGTTCAGAGCTATGAAGACAAGGTGCGTTCAGCAGATAGTGGCAATAACGTTCATGGCGATGCAGCCTTTGCCGATTATGTTTTCAACATCAGTATTACCTGGCTTTTTGGTGGAATGAAAAATCACGAGCCAAGTTCAGGACCAGACTTATCATTGCTTAAAAAGAATTAAAAGCTATAGTATAGACGAATATCCGTATGAAGGAAATCGGCCTGATTAATCAGGTGCTTGTCTTCGATATTGGAGTCATCTGTCAAAAACCTATAAACCAACAAGACCTCAGCAGTGAGGCCCGTCATCCATTTGACGGGCTGAACTTTTAACTCTGCATCCAAATTCAAAGTGGACGGAGTTTGATACTTATTTCTGAGATAATCTGTCACCTCTGGCATAAAATTCTGCCCAGCTGAAGTTGAAAACTGGTACTTCAATTTCTCGTCCGACCAGCTTTTTTTCCACTTCATCATAAGGCCAATTACATCTCTGGCTCCCTCTATTCTATTCCTTTTTTGGAAAGTATAAAAAGGTTCATAACCCCATTCCCGTGGCATAAGGAATCGGCCGTCATCAGTAATTCTGGTTAGGTTGAATTGTAGGACGCTACTACTTAATCGTTTCTCAACGCGAAAACCAAGGTATAATGCCAGCCTGTCCGTTTTATATCTCAGGAGTTCATCGGCATTTCCACCTTCTCCTATTTTACTCTGAATTAATGTTTTAAGACTCAAGTTCCACTCACCATCTGGCAAATAAAAACTGGGTTCAATGAGCAAGGTATTCATTACTCCTTCCACAAAGTAGTCCCAAACATCGAGAGAGAAGTTTTGATTGAAAAGGCGATTATAGTTGCCTACAACAAGAGCCTTGGAGTTCACATTATTTCGGTATCCACTAGGGCTACCGTCAGTATTTACCCCTACTCCGGCCACTCCAATTGAATTGCCTATGGTTTCAAAATCTCCAGAAAAACGGGGCATCGCTTTATGAACATAAGCCAATTGCCAAGAGGTATTTTCAGCCGTATAATTTTCATACCAAATGCCTTCCAAAGCATTGGGAAACGGCCATTGCTCGGGATGAAATGCCTGAACATTCCTCAGGAATCTTCCCGCTGTAAGTATATGCCCTTCAAGGTTGAACTGAGCATTTAATATTGGCAAGGCAAATTCAGACTGTCCACTCATCGTTCTCAAGTTGAATAGGTTCGACTCAAAAAGTGGCCCTTTGCCGGTTGTAGCATCTCGCTTTTCTAAGCCAGAAGTACTCGGCAGAAAGACACCGTTGAGCTGTCCGGAAAAACTCAGCCATGGCTTGAGCTGATAATCAGCCTTTATCTGACCAAAGCCCACCACAGCATTGAAGTCTTCCAGGTCTCCCCTATTATGCGTTGACATATAGCGGAGACCAATGGTACTTCTAACTTTAAATGGGTTTTCTTCCTGAGCTTTAAGTCCTACAACTAAAATGCTCAAAAATAAAATTGTAAAACCTTTATTGAACACTCCTAATGGGGCAGCTTATGCTTGATTTTGCCGTAAACGAATGTTCCGAAAAGACCGGCAGCAATAGCCACCAGAATAACAAACACACCATTACCCAATAGGATAAACATAGGCCCCGGGCAGGCACCAGTCATGGCCCAACCCAATCCAAAGATAGCCCCGCCTATGAGGTACCTGGGGATAGAAAATTTCTTGGCAGGTATAACAATTGGATCGCCAGAAATGGCTTTCATTTTGGTTCTTTTAATGATTTGGGTGATGATTATTCCCAAAACCACAGCAGTACCAATTACCCCATACATATGAAATGACTGAAACTTGAACATCTCATAAATCCTGTACCAGGAAACCACCTCCGCTTTAGTCAGGGTGATACCAAATAGAATTCCTAAGAAGATATATTTAATGAATTTCATGGCTTGAGATATTACATGGTTAGAATATGAGGTAACAGAAGGTAGGTCATGATAAGCCCTCCAATAAAGAAGCCTATTACCGCCACCAAAGAAGCAGGTTGCAAATCGCTCAATCCGCTGATGGCATGTCCACTAGTACAACCACCGGCATATCGAGTTCCGAAACCTACCAGAAAACCACCAACCACGAAGATGATGATACCTTTAAGGCTAAAAAGAGTCTCAAAACTGAATACTTCTTCTGGAGCAATCCCTACTCCCGGATTGGCAATTCCCAATTCTTTGAGATCGGCTATGGTCGCATCCGAAATGGCTATGGTCGCATCAGGCATCAACCATTGATGAGCTATGAAACCACCAACTACAGTTCCTGCAAGGAACAATAGATTCCAAGTTTGTTTTCTCCAGTCAAAGTCAAAGAATTCGCAAGATCTTCCTCCACCGAACATAGAGCACATATTTCTAAAGTTGGCCGAAAGACCAAAACTGTTGCCAAAATAGAGCAGGGTAAACATTACCAAAGCAATAATGGTCCCTGCAACATACCACGGCCATGGCTGTTGAATAAATTCGATAATACTGTTCATCGGGTTCGTTTTAAGCCCTGAAGTAAGATCCACTTCAGGGCATAATCTTATTTTAAAGTACTAGGGCAAACGTAATCTGTTACCGGAATGCCTGCTTCCTGAATGGCTTTGAAACCACCATCTACGTCTAGAATATTTTCATAACCTCTTGATTTCAAGATGGAAGCGAAAATCATAGAACGGTAACCACCGGCACAATGAATAAAATATTCAGTGTCTTTATCAATTCTGGCCATTTCATTATTAATGAAGTCCAATGGCGTGTTTTTAGCCTTTTCAATATGTTTGGAAATGTACTCACCCGGTTTTCTTACATCTAAAACATTGGCTGTACCTTCTTCCAACCTTTGCTTAAGTACTTCAGCACTCACTGAAGTCACTGAGTCTACTTCTTTACCTGCTGCTCTCCACGCTTCGATTCCTCCACTTAAGTAACCCAATGTGTTATCATAACCTACTCTTGATAGTCTGGTCACAACTTCTTCTTCTCTGCCTTCATCGGCCAGGAAAACTATGGGTTGCTGCAGGTCAGGGATAAGAGCACCTACCCAAGGAGCAAAGCTTCCGTCAATTCCAATAAAGATTGAATTAGGAATAAACCCTTTGGCAAACTCTTGCTGATGTCTGGTATCTAAAACCAATGCACCTTCATGATTGGCCATGGCCTCGAAAGTATCTACATCTAACGCCACCTTACCAGTCTCGAGAATCTTATCAACTCCAGAAGTATCAGCCGATTTGTTCATGGCCACGTTCTGAGCAAAATATTGTGGAGGAGGAAGCAAGCCATCTGTCACCTCTTTAATGAACTCCTCTTTCGACATGTCTGCTCTCAGGGCATAATTTGTCTTCTTTTGGTTACCCAGAGTATCGGTAGTTTCTTTACTCATGTTCTTTCCACAAGCCGAGCCAGCACCGTGAGCCGGGTAAACAATAACATTGTCTGGAAGTGTCATGATTTTCTCTCTCAAGCTATCGAAGAGCATACCTGCCAAATCATCTTGAGTGATATCGCCTTTCTGGGCAAGGTCAGGTCTTCCAACATCACCAATAAACAGTGTATCACCACTGAAGATTGAATGCTCTTTACCATTCTCATCAATCAATAAGTAAGTTGAGCTCTCAAGTGTGTGGCCAGGGGTGTGCAACACTTTAATCTTCACATCTCCCAACTCAAAGATCTCTCCATCGGTAGCCTTGTAGCTGTCGAATTCAGTTTTCGCACTTGGACCATATACAATGGTTGCTCCCGTTTTCTTAGCCAAGTCTACATGGCCAGAAACAAAGTCTGCATGGAAGTGAGTCTCGAAAATATACTTAATGGTGGCTTTATTTTTCTCAGCCATTGAAAGGTACGGATGCACCTCTCTAAGTGGATCAATTATAGCTACTTCTCCCTTACTCTCTATGTAGTAAGCTCCTTGCGCTAAACAACCCGTGTAAATCTGATCTATTTTCATTTTGCTTTACTTTTCTTGTTAAGTTGTTCCATATACATGGACGATGTAAAATACGTTCCTTCTCCTCAAAACTGAAGTAACATAGGTTACATTAGGCATTAGATTGCTCAATCAAATGTCTTTTCTCTCCTTTATATTCACCTGACAGACAATAGCTTACCGCATCATTGGTAGTCAGAAAGAATACTTTGCCCTGGTCCTGTAAAATCAGTTCATTTCTATTGAACACATCCCTAACCGGACCAATCATTTCTGCAAAAAGTATCTGAATACCTTTCTCCTCCAATCCTTCAATGAGTTCTCTCAAACCAATCACACCTGTGGCATCAACATAGGCCACTGAGCCGGCATCTAGCACCACATATTTCAGAGTACCATTTCTCTTCTGCACTTCATTCATCACCTTGTCTTTTATGGTTTGAATATTCACAAAGGCAAAAGGTGCATCCACTCTCAACACCAAGAGTTCTGGCCAGGTTTCCAAATCCTTAAATCGCGTAACATTTCTGTATTCTTCAATGCCCTTAACCCTACCTAGTATGGCCATATGAGGATTAGCTGCCCTGAAGAGTAAAATCAGAATTGACAAAACAATGCCTGTAACAATACCCGGCACCATACTAAACTGAAGGGTAACTATAAACGTGGCCATTAATAAGCCAAACTCTATCTTATTGGTTTTCCATAATGTCCTAACATAGCTCAGGTCAATCAAACCCGCCACCGCCACCATAATAATAGCAGCAAGTATCGCATGGGGCAAATTGTAAAATAATGGGGTTAGGAATAGTAATGTGAGTGCAACCAAAATGGCTGAAATAATAGATGAAAGCGGGGTGTTGGCTCCTGCTTGATGGTTCACAGCAGAACGCGAAAAACCACCTGTTACAGGGTAACTCTGGAATAGCGACCCCACAATATTGGCAGCACCCAAGGCAATAAGTTCCTGATTCGGAATAACCTTATAATCTCTTCTTTTAGCCTCTATGGCTTTCGCCACAGAAAAGGCTTCCATAAATGCCACCACTGCAATTGTTAAAGAAAGAGGCAGTAGCTTCTGAATAGTTTCTATTGAGAGATCCGGAATAATCAATGATGGGAGTCCACTTGGCACCTCTTTAACAATACTTACTCCTTTTGTGTCTAAACCAAATGCTGCAACAACCAAAATACCTACAATTACTGCAATGAGTGCTCCCGGAATTTTATTGTTGATTTTCTTTGCTCCCTTGATGAGGGCAATACCTGCTATGCCTAGCAGCAGAGTTAATAAATGAGTCTCATTGATTTGCCCAATGGCATTGGCAACAATGAGGTAAACCTGATTACTTTTCTCCAGGTCAATGCCCAGAAAATACTTAAGTTGATTGAGACCTATAATCAATGCCGCAGCTGAAGTAAACCCACTAATTACAGGCTTGGCCAAAAGGTTGGTAATAAAACCCATTCTAATTATTCCCAATGTGAATTGGGCCACACCCATAAAGAAGGCCAGCATAATGGCATAGGTAATGTAAGCTTCACTTCCCTCTGTTGCCATCACCGAAACACCTGTGGCTACCAAAAGCGAATCCATAGCAACCGGAGCTACTGACAGCTGCCTTGAAGTACCAAAGATCGCATAGACTAACTGTGGAACTACTGAAGCATAGAGTCCATAGACAGGAGGAAGACCTGCTATAAGAGCATAAGCCATTCCTTGAGGAATCAGCATTATCCCAACCGTTAAGCCGGCAAATAAATCACCGCTTAGGTCAGATCTTTTGTAGTTTGGTAGCCAGGAAAGAATAGGTAAAAACTGCTTCAATTCTGTTCTCTTTAGTTGGCACAAAAGTAGGCCGACTCAATAGCCGTAAAAGTAACCAAAGTTACGATAGGTGACTAGAGAAGTACTA
>JABXIP010000351.1 GCA_013373005.1 Cytophagia bacterium
AGCTTAATGGTTTCACCTTCATCCTGTTGTCATATGTGTTTAGACGAATTTAGGTGTTTTTGTTTAGAAAGAATGGCACTTAGGCTGGTCTACTACAGGCTCATTTTAGAAACGTAATGTGACAAGAGACAATTGAAAACTCAAGGGTCAGTCACTTTTCAACATAAGATAATTAGGGGGAGGAGATTTAATCTAAGGCTTTATAACCAATATCTAGTAACCTTGGTCTCCAATTATCTTCCGTTGGCTCCAGATGCAACCAACCTAGCCCTTGTTCATCACTGCTGTTGATTTTGAAAGGCAAGTAAAGGTCATCGCTGGAATTGTTAAACACATTCAGTTTTACATCATCCGTATTGCTGTGAATTTCATAATAGAACAGGTGGGTTTTGTTATTGAATGATGTCCATTGTGGATCGTTTACGCCAACATTGCTACTCGATGATAAGAGCAATGGGTAGATACTAAAGCTATCGAAAGCATTCACTGTTTGCCCCATTAGCTGTATTGTACTTGGAATTTCAATTCTTAGGAAATAGTATCCATTACCCGATTGGTTGATGAAATGCTCGTAGAACAGAATAAGCTCATCAAAGCCGTCATTATTGAGGTCGAGGTAGTCTGCATAGGTGGTTTTTGTTCCGCCATCAAACGGTTCGTCAGAAATAAGGGTCATTTCGTTGTTCTGGAACTCAAAGTAATAGTCTACTGTAGATTGATCTCCTGCAATTACAAAGCCTTCGAGGCTATCATCTGAGTTACAGCTAAGAGTAAGCGCTGCTATTACTGCTATTATTAAAAATGAGCTAACTTGTTTTAGATTCATGGTTGTACTCAATGTATTTAGACGAATTTAGAGAATTTTGCCTGCAAAAACCGGGTGTTACGGAAGATACCCCGTTTGGTCCTCAAACACTAGTATTTAAGGTAATGAATAAGATCTTTGCCATTACTGGCATCGATGAATTTAAATTCATTAACCTTAAATGTGATCCTGAGAGGGCTGTGGAGTTAAGAGAAAGGTGGCCTGGTATTAAACCTGGCTGGCATATGAATAAGCAGCATTGGAACTCAGTTTTTGTTGACGGTTCTGTTCCTGAAAATCTCATCAAAGAGCTTACAGATCACTCTTATGAATTGATTGTGGCAAGTTTGCCTAAGAAAGTAAGGGATGAGTTAAATAGTATATTGGGGAATCAGTAATCGGTAAAACAAGTCAAGGAGTACTGATCATGACGATTTGAAGTACTTCAATCAACTGTAGAGGAGATTAATTGTGACTAGAACAACTTTCCCTGATAACTGATAACCTTTAACCTTTCCAGAAAACCTCTAACCTTTAACGGAAGCCAACTTCAAAACCTCTACACATCCCAACCTCCAAACATTACGTCTGCCAATAAAGTGTCTGCTCTTTAATTGGGTTTTCAAAAGGAATCTTTTCTTCCTGGCACTTCTCATACCTTGCCCGAATGGCATTGTACCATTTGGCCTGCATGTCCGGGTCACCCATTAACATGAGAGGAGGGTTGTTGTTCAGGCCTTCCTTCAGTTTCTTAAATACATCAACATCTTGCTGAATAAAGCTTCTGGCAAAACTGTAGAAGATTGGTCGCAATGGTTTGAACCAGCCAATATCCGTATAAATGAACTGAGTGAGTTCAGTTTCCTGATCATTGACAGGAGTGAGTGTGGTCATGATAACAATGTCATTTTCACCAACCTTCAAGTGCTCAATTCTAATGCCCGGAATCTGGAAACTAATTTCTGTAGTCTGTTCTTTCTTAAGGATTTTATAGGCTGCAGAATTCTTAGAAGGCGCATGTCTCACCATGGTAAAGCCAAGATGTGAGGGTGCGAAGTTTTTCTCTTTCAGCTTAAGATTAGTCTTTTTTCTAAAAAACCAGGACTGATGTACGAATGGCACATGTGCCGGGTCAATTAGTCCAATGACTGAATGGTCCAGGCCACAGTCCATTTTCTTGGCAGTCACCAAGTCGAACGATTGGTCTTCATTCAGAGGGAATTGAGGGAATAAGCTTTCGTCAATATCTTCCGGCTTGCGCATATCTCTCGGCATATAAATAAAGACAATGCCATGTAATTCTCTTACCGGATAATATGGTGCTCTGATCTTGGAAACATCGAGCGTAGACTGAGGAGGAAGAGCAGGGATTTTAGAGCAAACACCATCGGGTTTGAATCTCCAGCCATGGTAGCAGCATTCTATTTCGCAGCCATCGAAGTTGCCGTAGGTAAGCGGTATTCCTCTGTGAGGGCATTGATTTCTTAGGGCGAAGGGCTTACCATCTTGATCACGACCGAGGCAGATTTTCTCGCCATCGATCTCTTTTTCCATGGTTTTGCCTTTGGCCAAAACACTGCCATGACAGGCTACATACCATATATTTCTTAGGTTTTTAGACTTAACCATGCTCATTTCCGTACAAACATAAGCATTGAAGATAATGCATAAAACAATCTTGCTATAGGTTTTAGTTAGCATAATTGTTAACTCTTTAAACCAGAATGCTATGGAGAAAATCTACACGCTTAGTCTATTCGTTTTAAGTATGAGCCTACAGGCACAGGTGCAATTCACTGAACTGGAGTCTGGAGACAAAAACAACCCTATGGATATTAGCTATTTGGTTGAACCTGAAATGGTGAAGGGAACACCACTTGGGTTTGATGAATGGAGAAGAGGCAGGGTCGTTAATACTTCAGGAGACACTTCCGGCTATTACCTTGTCAACTATCATACTTTGGGCGATGTAGTGTACTTTAGAACAGAAGGCACGGAAGATTTGTATAAGACAGACGAAGCTACTATTGCCGCCTTGTTGATAGATAATAATAAAGGAGCTACCAATCATTTTGAACGTGTTCTCTGGCAGAACTTTGCTGAATTTCCAGAGAATGCCCGTATTTGTGAGGTGTTATTCAGGACAGAGGGTTTTGATCTGATCAAATATTATGACAAGGTGTTGGAAGAATATGATGAAAGAGAGAATATTCAGGTAAGCCGAATAGCTGACATGGATTACTATGATCTGAAAGTTAGATATTTCTGGCGTCCAGATTCGGATAGTCAATACGAAGAAATCGACTTTGGTAAAAACTGGCTAAGAGATAATCTTGATAAGGATCAGCAAAAGCTTATGAAAGACTATCAGAAAAAGACAAAGGTTCGTTGGAATAGGGAGGAAGAGGTAATAGCAATGCTAGCCTCAATCCTTTAGGGATTAAGGGTTTTTCTAAGAACTTTTAAATCACCATCAACCTTTGGGATGTTCTTAAGTCTCAGAGTTTCAGCGACTAGTGGGTAGACGTTTACGTTTTCGAATTTCTCTATTTTCAACCCTTTTTTGAAACTCGGTCCACTGGCATAGAATATAGCTCCCATGTTTTCAGTTGCATAAGGATCGAAGCCATGAGCTCCTCGCGTGGTTGGGTTTTCCATGCCATAGTTGATCCTACTTTCGGTGCTGATGCTGTGACCGGGCTCAACAACTATTACAATATCACCGATTCTTTCATGAGTACCATAGTGCATATGCTCGGGTAATTCCGATTTTAAATATGCTTGATAGTTCTTAGCATCCTTAGAAAGCCTGTTAATAATCTCTTGCGCATTGTCATTCTCATTTAGATAGATATGGGCATGAGAGCCATTATTGATTACTCTGGCGTTTGGATTGCCAATTTTATCCATGAGATCACCCAGAACAATAAAGTTTTCTCTTTTCGGGTAAATTGGTTCCATACCATGATCGGAAACAAGGATAATGTCTACTGGCAGGTCAAGTTCGTCTACTCCGGATTTCAATAAGCCCAGTATACGGTCAGCTTCTTGTACCGCCTTTCCGGTCTCTTCATGATCTGGACCATTGTCGTGTCCTGCATCATCTACCAAAGAAAAGTAAAGACTTATGAAATGAGGTCTTTCCGTTTCAGGTAACTTGAGCCAGTTGATAACAGCTTCAACACGGTCTTCATTCGGTACACTTCCATCGTATTGATGGTAATAAGTTGGGAATTCTCCGGCTACAGGTGCTTCCGAACCCACCCAAAAATAGGAGGCCGATTTCATGCCGTTTTGCTGCACAAGTTGCCACAGGGGAAGCCCACCATAGAAGGCAGGGTTTTCAACTCGCTCTCTATTGCCAATGCTGTATTGAAGGTCTAGATCTTTGTCATAAAAAGTATTGTCTACTAAACCATGATGATCCGGGTAAAGGCCGGTAACCAAAGTATAATGGTTGGGAAAAGTCTTTGACGGATAGGAGGGAATCATGGCTTCAGCAGCCACACCTTCATTTATAAAAGCTTTGAGATTAGGAGCATCGAATTTCTCAACATAGTCATGTCTGAAACCATCGAATGAAACCATAATAACGTACGGTACTGGTTCCGATTGCTGGGTTTTGGCTACTCCAACAAAGCCTAGAACAACTACAAAAAGGATTATTTCGAAATACTTTTTCATGGTGGTGTGTCAAAAATAGTTGTGTTGAAAATAAGGGGAGGAAAGTCAGTGTTAAATGTCGGTTAAAATTAAAGTAATGGAGCCAAAAGCCTACAAACGGACTCCTTCAATTTAGGCCACAGCTTTCTGTCTTTCCATCTTTCCGAGTCTACCAAGCTACTGTGCCGTTTGTCTAGTTTAAACTCTTTAATTAGCTCATCTACCACCTCTTTGTCATAGAAATAGGCATTCACCTCGTGGTTTAGATCATAGCTTCGGTAGTCCATATTGGCGCTACCAACAGAAGCAAAACTATCGTCAATAATAATGACTTTGGAATGCAGGAAGCCTTTTTCATAGAAGTATACTTTCACTTCAGCTTCCAATAGCTGCTTCACAAAAGACCTTGAAGCTGATTTCACTATCCAGGAATCTGATTCTCTCGGAATAATCAGTTCCACTTCAATATCGCTTTTCGAGGCTGTAGTAATGGCATCCAAAATGCTTTCAGTGGGGATAAAGTATGGGGTGGCAATCCGTACGGTTTTTCTGGCTGAGTTAATGGCCATAAAGAATGAGTCCATAATACTAGCCAATTCCCAATCAGGTCCACTGGCATTAATTTGCATCAGACTACTTCCTTTAGGAGTAAACTCTGGGAAGAATTCACTTTCAGG
>JABXIP010000063.1 GCA_013373005.1 Cytophagia bacterium
CCTGCCTTGGAGTTTATGAGAACCAATGAAGATCATGAACCTGATTTGGACGTGATCAGCGAAAAGCTTTCAGCCATTTTGGCGAAGCAAGGCAACAAAGGCTTATTCATTACTCAAGGCTATATCTGTAAAAACCATAAAGGTGAGATTGATAACCTCCAAAGAGGAGGAAGCGACTATACGGCATCATTGATTGGTGCGGCCATTAGAGCGACAGACGTGCAAATTTGGACCGACATTGACGGCATGCACAACAACGACCCTCGTGTTGTTGATAAGACCTACCCAATTGCAGAGCTTTCATTCGATGAGGCTGCCGAGCTAGCTTACTTCGGAGCTAAGATTCTGCACCCCGCTTCCATCTGGCCAGCTCAGAAATATGGCATTCCCGTAAAGCTGCTCAATACCATGCAGCCTGAAGCTAAGGGAACGGTAATTAGCCAAAGCACTATTTCTGCCGATGTAAAAGCCATTGCCGCAAAAGATGGTATCACGGCCATTAAGGTAAAGTCTACCAGAATGCTTTTGGCCTATGGTTTCCTAAGAAGGATTTTCGAAATATTCGAAAAGTATCGTACGCCTATCGATATGATCACCACTTCAGAGGTGGCTGTTTCTGTGACTATTGATGAAGATGAGCACCTCGACAAAATTGTGAAAGAGCTTAGCCAGTTCGGTCAGGTGGAAATTGATAAGGGACAAACCATCATTTGTATTGTCGGTAACTTTGTAGCCGAGCAAAAAGGTATTGTAACGAAGATTTTCGATGCGCTTGAAGAGACTCCTATTCGTATGATTTCATACGGTGGTAGCCGTCATAACATTTCGCTATTGACAGACAGCTCGAATAAAGAGTATGCTCTGAAAAAGCTGAATGAGCATATGTTTGGGCTTTGAGAAGTAGTATTGCGTAGTGGGTATTGAGTATTGAGACTAGATTTTGGAAAGAGATCTAATTTGAGCCAGTCAATATCATTATCCCTAAAAGAATTAAGCCAAGACTTAATACGATTCCTTTTGAGTTGAACAACCACGGTGAAGGTCATGTGGTTTGATCAGAATCTTAATTCCAAGTGCTAATCCTAGGGTAATGCTTATGATACCAGCTACTGTTGCTGCCATAAAAGTCTAGGTACTGAATACTCAATACTTTGTACTACTTCACTGGTGCATAAGGGTTAATCTCCTTGAGCTTTTCTTCTAGTAACCGAAGATCTTTCAGGCGCATCCAGCTGACTTTAATGCGGTGCTTTTTCAGCTTATCTTCTTCATCAAGCACATTGAGGCCAATGTGAAGGTGATCTGTCTCAAAGTAGCTGTCGAAGTTGTATTTAGTAATGAGCAATGACTTCTGCTTTTTGGAGAAGAGCTTTTGAGTATTGATGACCATTCCTCCATCAGCTTCTGCCGCATGCAAATAGATCGGCCAGTTAACGAAGGAAGACATAAAGCCAAACAGTGGTGCAAAGGCCGCCAGCAAAATCAGGTTAGGTAAGTCGGGGGCAATAATAAATTTGTAAACGAACATAAATACTACAAACAGCCCGTAGAAATAGAGCAAGTACTTAAACCTGTTAACCCTGCCTTTGTTGTTGATATCTTTCATTCTAGTATTTCATTTCATCTCTCCAAATCACGGAATCTTTTTCAATAACGGTTAACATGAGCTTGTCGTTACTTGATTGATCTAAGCTCAGTTTAGATGAATATCCTGGATCAGGCCAGAAATATTTTTTACTATCCTTTTCCAATTCAAAGACTATTAAAACGGGTTGATACAATTTGACTACTTTATTACTTGCGTCAAGTATTCCGTTCATATAGACTTTATAAATATGACCATTTTTTAATTTCTGGGTCGAGTCTGGTCCAATATCTCCGATTTCAATTAATATCCCAATGAGCCCTACAGTGCCAATAAAAATATTGAGAAGGGCCATTGGTATTCCGATGATTTTGGACAGAATTTGATAAGCCCTGTATCTGTTATTCCAACCAATCCATATCAATATCCAAGCAGTGAATATTATAACCGAAAAGAGCAACCAATCAACGAAATAGCTGACTGTAGAAAACTTCATGAATGTAGAGAAAAGAATGACAGTGGATGCCAATGAAAGTCTAATTATAAGCTTTTGCGAAAGCTTTGACTTCTTGACCATCCAAAATGTCAAAAATGGATAGATCCAAAGAGTTAGAATGGCAATTACAAACAAGCCCATCAGAACTTCAACTTACTCAAGATATCCCATAAAACCACTCCCATACTTACGCTTACGTTGATAGAATGTTTGGTGCCAAATTGCGGTATTTCCAGACAGAGGTCTGCTGATTCAACAACTTCTTCCTCCACGCCAAAAACCTCGTTCCCAAACACCAGAGCTAGTTTTTCTTCAGCTTTGGGTTGGAAGGTTTCGAGCGAAGTGCTTTTATCGGCTTGCTCTACTGCCGCTACTTTATAACCGGCAATTCGCAAATCTTCGCAAGCTTCAGTAGTAGTGTCAAAGTATTTCCATTCTACCGAGTCTGTTGCGCCCAGAGCAGTTTTATGAATCTCGCGATGCGGAGGTTGGGCTGTGATGCCACAGAGATAAATGGCTTCAATTGCAAAGGCATCTGCTGTGCGAAAGGCCGAGCCAACATTGTGCATACTGCGGATATTATCGAGTACCAAAATGATTGGATTCTTCTCCTGCTCCTTAAAGGTTTCCAGGTCGGGACGGTTAAGCTCTTCGTTGCTGATTTTTCGCATGGTGCAAAAATATGAAAGTATACGAATAAGACCTTTAGAAGCCAATTTGGAAGATGCTCATCCTTGCAGATTCGGAATTGCATTCCAAATTTGCAAGGTTAATTGGTTCAGAAATTAAACAAAAAGAAACCCTGACGCTCCCGCCAGGGCTTCCGTCCCGAATGCTCGGGACTCCTCATCACCAATCAACAACTCATATTTTTTTAGAAATCACCAAGTATTTGGAAACTTTCCAGAAAGCCTCAGGGTCGGTGATTTCCAGTACTTTCTCTGATTCGGTTTCACCCGGAACGATCTGATAAGATCCCTGAGGGTGGCTGCTCACCAGACTAAGAGAAGCTGCCTCAATTCGTAGCTTCTGCATGTTTCGTCTGTCCACTGTCATAAAGGCTTTCGTGTCTGCCTCTTCTTGCAAAGCCACTCGCTTGCCGAAGATGCCTAAGAACCCACCTTCTTTAGCTACTACACCTTTAGACTCCAGGTCTTCGAAGGTGCCAATAGCCAAAAAGCTCTTATTCAATTCGCTGTTTTGAGCAGTTAATTGCTGCACCTCTAAGGCTCTTTGCTCCAAATCGTTCAATTGAGCGTTGATGGTTACATTGAGTGAGTCTTGTTGGCTGATCATCATGGCTAGGGTCTCATCTTTCTTGCTCAATTCTGCTTTCAATGTGCTAATCACATCTGCCCTCTCACTCAACTCTGCCTGCAGGCCGTTGATACGTTTTTCAAATACTCCAAGCTTTAGGTTGGCGCTTTTGGCATCATCTTCCAGCTTCTTCAAGTCCTGCTTGCTGCGAAAAATCAAATCATCTATCATGCTTATCTCCTTAAATATTCTCTCATTGTTTCTGCGGTCAAGTCTGTCGTTGCCCTGATGTTGAATGAGGTTTTCCTTTTCAAGGATATCGCTGATTTGGTCTTCTACTTTATCGTAAAGGCCAAGCATATCTTCAAATGCCGATTCTTTCTCGATCATTTGCGCCTCCAGCTGATTGAACTGGTCTGTGAGTACTTCTTTTTTTTTGGTTACGGAAGATATTCCGAACCACATGGCTATGGTTAATGCTCCGAGCAAAACCACGCCTACTTTCATCGATTGTTTCATCTTACTTACGTTTATGGGTTGCTAAAAAATTTCTAATCTATTCCCGAAGGAAAAAGTGATGAAACGTCTGTTATTAGTTGGTTGGTGGTTGTGGTTCGACCTAAGACATTTTTATAACGAAGTATTTAGTTATTAGTATGTGATAGATCTATTTTGGTTAAAGAAAGTGGCCTTACGCCACTTTCTGTCTAGTTCAAGCCTAAACCTAAACTCAGGGTCAATGCTGAATTTTTTGCATTTTCGGTTGCCTGACCGGCAAAACTTCCGTCTTTACCAATCTCGCGCATACCGTAGTTATATCTAAGGTCTATATGGCCTCCGGTAAAGCCCAGAGAAAACCCAAGAGCTGCTCCGTAGTCTACCGTATTAAAATCGTCTCGATCTAGTTCGGCAATCTGATTAATGTTTCCATCGCTGTCTACATCTTTCACATTGGCTCCTACCAGTAGTCCGAAGTAAGGACCGGCATGGATATCCAATGGTCCGGCTTTCACCGAAAGCATTACGGGCATTTTTATGTAGTTCAGGTTAAACCTGTAATGGCCGCTTCCCTGAAGAAAATTGTCGTATGTAGCTGCTGCACCCTTCTGGCTGTAGAGCAACTCATGTCTTATACCTACGCCTGCCGGTGCTCCCCATCGGTTGTAAAGACCTACATTGATACCGATTTTTGAGTTTTCGTCATCCACATTATCGATGTACAAATTCGACATGTTGGCACCTATAATTAGTCCTCCTTGTGCTTTTGCTGCACTTACTCCCAAAAGGAGCATAGGTAGTATTAGTATTAAGATTCGCTTTTTCATGATCGTTATGTTTTGGTTATCGATTGGTGGTATGACCTACCCTGTTGGGAGGCCATACCGATTTATGTTTGGATTATCCCTTGGTAGTTACCACGAGATAATTCGAGATTTCCCAGAATTTTCTGGCGTCCAACACCTTCAGATACTTCACATTTTCGTCAATCTCATCTTGAACGATGGTGTAAGAACCTTCAGGATGTTCGGTTACCAACTCGAATTTGTCTGCTTCAATTTTCAACTCAGAGAATTCTCTCACGTCTGCTTCAACAAACTTGTCTACTTCAGCCGTGGCCTTTAAATCTACAGTTCTACCTATCCAAAGGAATCCGCCTTCTTTGTCTACAAGCCCCTGTTCTTTAAGCTGCTTATAGCTTCCAACGGCATAGTGTACCTTATTCAGGTTGTCGTTATTGTTGGTCAGAATTTCAATTTCCCTGTCCTGCTCGGTGATCAACTGCTTCTGACTTACCGATTCAATTTTGATTGAATCATACTTCACTGCAAATACCTGTAGCTCCTGATTTTTCTCGGCTATCTCGGCTTTGAGAGTGGTAATGGTCTGTCTCTGTTCATCGAGCACATTAGATAGCTGATCGATTCGGGTTTTGAAGGCACCCATTTCAATATTGCTCTTCTTTAGTTGTGCTTTCAGGTTTTGAATAGATTGGTTAGACTCTTTTACCAGGTCGTCAATCAATTTCAATTCCTGCACCAGCTGATCTTCAGATTTTTTTTCTTCATTAGAAGTACTTACTACCAAATTCTCTCTTCTGGAAATTTCTGCTACCTGACTTTCAGCTTCGTTGAGCATAGAGATCAATTCATTGTAAGTTGAATCTCTTCGCGCAAGCTCTCGCTCCATATTGTCAATCGTAGTCGATTGCTCTGCTATCTTTTGTTCGTCTTTTTTATTGCAACTGCTCAATACTACTGTTACTCCAAGCATCAGTGCCAAAGGCAGTTTTATGCTACTTAATGTTCTCTTTTTCATGGCTCAGTTTTTTTAATGACTTGTTTTTAAAAGAATACTTTTACTCCGAAGCCCGGGTCGATACCGAAGTATGCGTTTCCGGTTGTGGCTACCTCGAAGAATGGTTTAATGTCTAAGCTGATGGCCAATGGCGTATCCGGAATCATCATTTCCAATCCCAGAATAAAATCTACACCTAGTCCGAAAGCATCATCTGCATCATCGAATCTGTTTCTGTCTACACCCAGGTTTGAGTCAGATTGAAACACTGCATGTCCACCGAATCCGTAGTATAGATCTATAATATCTGAGTCGAATGGGTTTGCATATTTCTCTGAAAGACCTGTAATGCTGAAAGAGTTATTTCCGAATCCTAGAATAGCTTCAAAAGCATTGCCTTTCGGGCTGAAATGTTTGTAGGTAATACCAGTGGTTCCTACAGCTCTTATACCCAAAGCATTGATACCATAATTGTTGGCTACCTGAAGCATTGGGTCATGTACTCCTGTTGAATCATTTTCCGGAGTTCCGGTGCTTGCCTGGAGTTTATTGGTTGTACTCAATAGTGCTATTACCATCACTGCTACTCCAAGTATTGTTATTGCTGATTTTCTCATTTTTCTAAGGTTTTCGTTTTGGTACTTCCATTAATGCCAAAATGAATCCAGTTTGAGAAATGAATGTAACTTATTGAAATACAAGTATTTAAAATCTAATCCAACAAAAAAGCCTCTACTTTTGAGAGGCTTTTTTTCAGTTTGACAAAGTTTTTGAGGCTTACATTTCCTTCAGCATTCGGTAGATAGTAGACTGACCAATATCCAATTTTTGGGCAACCAGCTTAATATCATCATCATATGTTTTGAGGTAATGCTTTACAATGCGTTGATTGTATTCCTTCAGAGTAAGCTCTTCTCCTGAGAATTCGGCCACAATATCTTTGGTTCCGAATGAAATGTCTTCGGCTTGAATGGTTTCTTCTTCAGACATTACCACCGATAGTTCCACCACCGATTTTAATTCTCGGATATTTCCAGGGTATCCG
>JABXIP010000505.1 GCA_013373005.1 Cytophagia bacterium
ACATACTTAATTCCTCTTTTCTCACCTTCCTCCTTAAAGAATGCGAATTTGTCTGGGTGAACATACTCAATCACCTCATGGTGGCGCTTGGTAGGCTGAAGGTATTGACCTAGCGTTAGCACGTCTAGTCCAACAGCTGCCAGATCATCCATCAATTGGAAAACCTGATCGTCAGTTTCACCAAGCCCAAGCATAGCGCCAGATTTAGATCTTTTGCCGTATTCCTTAATTCTTTTAAGTTCTTCCAGACTTCGGTCGTATTTGGCTTGCGGGCGCACAGGGCGATAAAGCTCTTTAACCGTTTCCATATTATGAGACACTACTTCCTGACCTCCATCGATCATTCTGTACAACGCATCCCAATTTCCTTTTACGTCAGGGATTAACGTTTCAATTGTAGTAGAAGGGCTTAGCTCTTTGGTTTGCACCACGGTCTGATACCAGATTTCGGCACCACGGTCTTTCAGTTCATCGCGGTTGACAGAAGTAATTACTGCGTGCTTTACGCCCATAAGTTTAATCGCTTCTGCTACACGCTTAGGCTCCTGCTCATCATATTCGGGTGGTCTACCCGTAGCTACTGCACAGAATGAGCATGATCTTGTACAAACATTGCCTAGAATCATAAAGGTTGCCGTTCCAGCTCCCCAGCACTCACCCATATTAGGGCAATTGCCACTTTCACAAATAGTATGAAGTTTATGATTATCAACCAGTTTTCGCACTTTGGCATACTCAGGGCCAATTGGAAGTTTAACCCTTAGCCAATCAGGCTTTCTTCTCCCTTTTTTCTCCTCAACTGGTTTGCTTACTACAGGTAATTCAATCATTGATCGTTCCTCCGACTATAAGAACACAAAGGTAAGGCAAAGGTTCCAAATAAAAAGGGAGTGTTGGACTAGTTTCTCCTACCGAAATAAATGGAAAAGAAGGCTGCAGAATACAGGCTTTTGTTTTCAGCCAATGGCATGATATTGATTTTTCTGGTGTAGAGGTCAAGGGTATAACCTACCTCAATACCAAAGACTCTTCGCTTGGTAGAGTTCGTCTCGAAAGTGAGTGATGCTTTAGCATGGCCACCCAATACAAATTTGGACTCAGCTAAGCCTCTGAATGGGCCTGCATTACCTACAATAAATGGTCGTGCATGCTGATTATTGGTGGGGTCGTATTGCGCTTTCTGACTTTGAGAAATCTCTATATAATAAGGAATTTCCATTCCAATGGCCGGTCCGGCAGCCACTAAACCGGTAATTCGGGCACCTTGCTGAGGAGCTTTTTTAAAGAAAATTTTCTCTCGACCATAAGTTGGGCGAATGCTTATCAGGTAGTTCGACTTACCAAAGACGAATGAGCTCCCTGTAAAAGTGGTTTCCTTAGCTTCCCTTGGATGCTTGATGTTCACCATCTCTATTCCCCAGTTTGAAAGATTATTGTTCCCGAGAAAATTGGAATGTCTGAAGTAGATTCCGCTGATGAGTCCGCCATTGGTGGCTTTTACAATGCCGAATACATTTTCGACCTGATAATCCTCATCGATATACTGTCTAATCTGTTGGCCAAAGGCGGGGGAAATTAATCCCACAAACAGAAAGAGAAAAAAGACTTTTTTAAAGTAGTGTTTCAATTTTGCTGCTAGCTTTGAAATGCTGCTAAAGTAACGAAATTTTATCATCGATAGTTTATGAAAACCGTAGAGAGCAAATATCTCGGAGGACTTAGAACCTCATCTGTACACTTCAAATCTCAAAACACTTATCAAACCGATGCACCCTTAGATAACAATGGCAAAGGAGAAACCTTTTCTCCAACCGATACATTGGCTACCGCTTTGGGTACATGCATGATGACGGTAATGGCAATTGCCGGAGAGAAGGAAGGTTTAGATATGAGTGGGATGCACCTGGCTACACAGAAAGTGATGGCTGCTGATCCAAGGAGAGTTTCAGCACTTAAAGTAGATTTCTATTGGGATGGCTGTAGCCTGAATGAAGAGCAAAGGGCATGGATTAAAGACATTGGACTGAATTGCCCGGTGGCATTGAGTCTGCATCCGAACCTACGTCAGGAAATTACTTTCCACTTTTAACCCAGGCCACCATTTTGCCGATATCTTCGGGCTCTGTGGTTTTGAGCTTATTCTTTTTGGCATACTTCTTTAACTCTTCACTATTTGGAAACAGATCGAAGAAGTCGTTTTTGCGCTCAGGCATCGGAGTAATTTTTCCATCTAGGTTCATGAGAATCTCTGATTTAATTTCTACTCTGTCGTCAGAAGTGGTTTTGGCATAGGGTAGGGTAGATTCTTTGCCTTTTTTGAACACTAGATAATACCTGATTTTAACGTCAGGTGAAGTGCTTACGTTTTGTACAAATCCTCCAAATGGCCCTTCCTTATCGAAGAGCTTTAGATTGATGAAACTAATCTCTTCTTGGTCATTATACTTGGGGAATTTAAAGGCAACTACTGTGTTATATGGGTAGAATTTTCCATCTCTTTCAGACTCAAGTATTTCTTCCAGAATATTGTATTTGAAATTTCCTGTTACGGTATCGCCATCGAGGGTATAAAGCACTGTTGGGCGCTCATCATCGAACAAGTGTTTTTGAAAGTCGAATGTGATGTCTTCCGGCAAGGAGGTTCTAACACTGAAGTATTTCTTGTCATAATAGATATCATTCAAGGTCTTCATATCTATTGAACCAGCTGCTCCATCAATACCTTGGGCCAGGGCAGTCCAGCCAATATTCAAGAGCACAAAAAGAAGGATTAACTTATGCATAATGTATTTATCATACATAAGTTAAACTTAAGTTGTTAAGGAAGAAACCGTTACCCTAGTTTTTTATAGCGTATCCTCTGAGGGCCAACATCTCCTAATCGTTTTTTACGATTCTCTTCATATTCAGAGTAGGATCCTTCGAACCAGTACACCTGAGAATTGCCTTCGAAAGCAAGAATGTGTGTACAGATTCTGTCGAGGAACCACCTGTCGTGAGAGATGATTACTGCGCAACCTCCAAAGTTATCCAGACCTTCTTCCAGTGCACGGAGCGTATTGACGTCCAGGTCGTTGGTAGGCTCATCGAGCAATAATAGGTTGGCTCCTTGTTTTAAAGTAAGTGCCAGATGAACTCTGTTTCTCATACCTCCGGAAAGCTCAGAAACTTTTTTATTCTGATCGCTGCCTCCAAAATTGAAGCGGCTTACATAAGCCCTTGAGTTAATTTGCTTTCCACCAAGTGTAATCAGTTCATTTCCACCGGAAATGACTTCCCAAACTGTTTTGTTCGGGTCGAGTTTGGTGTGCTCCTGGTCTACATAGGCGATGTCTACGGTTTCTCCCACCTCAAAGCTACCAGAGTCTGGCTGTAGCTTCCCGGTAATCATATTAAAGAGGGTAGTTTTACCCGCACCATTCGGTCCTATGATTCCCACAATTCCACCCTGAGGGAGTGAAAAGTCGAGATTTTCATAAAGTAGCTTGTCACCAAAGGCTTTAGAGACCCCTTTCACGTCAATTACCTTACTTCCCAATCTTGGGCCTGCCGGAATATAGAGCTCCAGCTTTTCTTCTCTCTCCTTGCCTTCCTGTCCTACGAGTTTATCGTAAGCACTCAAACGAGCTTTGGCTTTTGACTGACGCCCTTTTGGTGACATTCTCACCCACTCCAGTTCTCGCTGTAAAGTTTTTTGTCTTTTAGATTCCGTCTTTTCTTCATCCGCCAAACGCTTCTGCTTCTGTTCCAGCCAAGAGCTGTAATTGCCTTGCCAAGGAAT
>JABXIP010000229.1 GCA_013373005.1 Cytophagia bacterium
CAGCAATTAAGAGAAGGCAAGGGTTATACTTATGGTATTCGTTCTGGTTTTTCTGGAAATGAATACGATGGAACATTCACTATTTCCAGTGGGGTAAGAACTAATGTGACTTTAGAATCGACTCAATTGGTGAAAGACATTCTAAATAACTATGGCCCGGGCTTTACTGAAAAGGACCTTGAGACTACCAAAGGCTTCCTGATTAAGAGTAATGCAAGAGCTTTTGAAACAGCTGGAGCTAAGCTCAATATGCTGGAGAACATTAGCCAATATGGTTTGCCTTATGATTATGTAAAGGAAAGAGAAGCCATAGTTAGGGGTATGACTGTTGATAAAATCAGAAGTCTGTCTCAGAAGTATCTTGATGAAGACAAGATGATCTGGCTCGTTGTTGGCGATGCGAAAACTCAGCTTAACCGAATGAAGGAGCTTGGTTTTGGTGAACCCATATTGATCAATGATATGACTGGACCCGAGAAATAGTTCATTGTTTGAAGTTCAAAGTTCAATGTTGCGATCAACATTGAACTTTTAAAGATTCAAATCCCAAATTCCAAAGTAATCTAACTTTGGAGTTTGGGATTTCATTTTCCTCCCCCGCCCTAAAGGGCACCCCTCCAGAGGTGGACATTAATCAACCGAATCCCTCTGTTATATTTAATGCTTGAGATTTGAGATTTTGTTGTTTGGTGCTTGCCGCTTAGGAGTGTACCTTTGGCACTCAGTCAAAAATCAACTTCTATGCTCAAAATTGGGGTTCTTGGAGCCGGTCACCTCGGCAAAATTCACATTAAGTGTATCAAAGAGATTCAAGAGTACGAGTTGGTTGGCTTTTATGATGCCATGCCTGAAAATGCCACTGAAGTGGCCAAAGAATATGGAATTCAGAACTTCGATACCATTGAGGCTTTAATTGATGCTGTCGATGTAATAGACATTGTCACCCCAACCCTCTCTCATTTTGAATGTGCCGAAAAGGCCTTAAAAGCCGGTAAACATGTATTCATTGAAAAGCCGGTAACCAATACCCTTGCTGAGGCTGAAGAGCTCATAAGACTTTCCAAAGAGCATAAGCTAAAAATTCAGGTAGGTCATGTAGAAAGGTTCAACCCTGCATTTGTGGCTGCCCAACCTCACCTGAAACAGCCCATGTTTATTGAGACCCATAGGTTAGCCCAATTCAACCCACGTGGATTAGATGTACCCGTGGTGCTTGATTTAATGATTCACGACATAGATGTAATCCTTAAGGCTGTGGGGTCTAAAGTGGAAAAGATATCAGCTAGTGGAGTGAATGTTGTGGCAGATACGCCCGATATCGCCAATGCCCGACTAGAGTTCGCCAATGGCTGTGTAGCCAACCTGACTACTAGCCGCATAGCTGTGAAAAACATGCGTAAATCAAGATTCTTTCAGAGAGACGCCTATGTGGCCGTAGATTTCCTAGAGAAGAAGTCAGAAATCGTAAGAATGAAAGACGCTACTGGCGATGAAGGCCCTTTTTCGATGGTGCTAGACTTGGGCGAAAACAAGGGAAAGAAAGAGATCATCTTCGAAAACCCGAAAGTTCATCCCTCTAATGCCATTCGCGAGGAGCTATTCACCTTTCACGAAGCAATCATTAACAATGAACAACCAGTTGTGACCATTGAAGATGGTTATGAAGCCTTAAAAGTGGCTTATGGTATTCTCGAAGAAATTGAGAAGAATCTTCAGAAAATAGGCTAGAACATCTGGCTCTATAAAAAGTATTAATCTTAAACTTATCATTCATGGATAACAGAAAACTATTACCCATCATTGTCATTTCAACCATAGCCCTTATTGTGGTTATAGGTCTTTCATCAAGTATTTTTTATACTGTTCAGGCCAATGAAAGAGCAGTTCTTTTTAAGAAGTTTGCCGGTGGATTAGACAAGGAAAATGTCATGACTCCCGGGTTCCATATGAAAGCCCCTTGGAACGACCTAATCACTTTCGATGTGGCAGAGAGCAAGGCAGAAGAAACTATGGATGTGCTCGACAAAAATGGGCTAAGCATTCAAGTAGACGTTTCCGTTCGATTCTATCCAAAATTCGATCGAATTGGCTATATCTACGAGCGCTTCAGATTAGGCTACATTAATACCCTGGTAGTTCCAGAAGTTCGATCCACTGTTCGTCAGGTAATGGGACGTTTCACTGCAGAGGAGATATTCTCAACCAAAAGAGCAGAGGTTGAAACGGCCATTAGAACTGAAACGGCCACTGTACTAGGTAATGAAACCAACAATGTAGAAATGACTGCCCTATTGATCCGTTCAATCATTCTACCGGAAAAAATTAAGCAGGCCATTGAAAACAAACTTCAACAGGAACAAGAGGCGCTAGCCTATCAGTATAGATTGGATAAAGAAAAATCTGAGGCCGAAAGAAAACGCATTGCTGCTGAAGGTGAAGCACAAGCCAACAAGATTGTAAACAGTAGTTTAACTCCAAACTTATTGAAAATGAGAGGTATTGAAGCCACCCTAAAACTGGCCGAATCTCCAAATTCAAAGGTGGTGGTTATTGGACAGGGAGAAGGTGGTTTGCCTCTAATTTTGGGCAATAACTAAAATATCCACTCTGGAGTGAACAAGAATTTTTTTTCAATGTTTATTACAGTAAATTCGCTCTCGTAATTGAGCCCTGAACAATTAGTTAATACAAACTAGAAAATGTCGAATACAGCAGAAATTAAAGTTGACGGAAAGTCTTACGAACTTCCGGTAGTTGAAGGAACAGAGAATGAAAAGGCCATTGACATCTCATCTTTGAGAGGATCAAGTGGTGTGATTACAATTGACCCTGGATTTAAAAATACCGGTTCTACTACAAGTGCCATTACATTCTTGGATGGTGAGAAAGGAATCTTGAGATATAGAGGTTACTCTATAGAAGACCTTGCTGAAAAGTCTACCTTTCTTGAAGTTGCTTATCTGCTTATTTACGGTGAGTTACCTGACACTGAAACCTATAACAAGTTCGTGTCTGACATTACTAACCACACCCTAGTTCACGAAGATGTTAAGAAGATTTTGGAAGGCTTCCCTTCTACTGCTCACCCAATGGGCGTGCTTTCTTCTTTGGTATGTGCTCAAACTGCCTTCTACCCTGCTTCTCTAGATCCAAACAGAGCAGCAACTGAGGTTGATATGAGCATCATCCGTTTGATTGCCAAGATGCCAACCTTCGCGGCTTGGTCATTCAAAAATCAAATCGGTCACCCGGTAAACTATCCTGACAACACACTCGATTACTGTTCGAACTTCCTTAAAATGATGTTTGCTACTCCGGCTGAAGCTTATGAAGTTGATCCGGTTGTTGCCAGTGCATTGGATAAGCTATTGATTCTTCACGCAGACCATGAGCAAAACTGCTCTACTTCTACTGTAAGAATTGTAGGTTCTTCTCACGCTAGTCTTTACGCTTCTATTTCTGGAGGAATTAATGCCCTTTGGGGTCCACTTCATGGTGGTGCCAATCAGGCGGTAATTGAGATGTTGGAGAACATCAAAAAAGACGGTGGAGATACTAAGAAATGGATGGCTAAGGCGAAGGATAAAAACGATCCGTTCCGTTTGATGGGCTTCGGACACAGAGTTTACAAAAACTTCGATCCAAGAGCTAAGATCATTAAAAAAGCAGCTGATGACGTTTTGGAGAAACTAGGTGTAAAAGATCCTGTTTTAGATATTGCTAAAGGTCTTGAAGAGGAAGCGTTGAACGATCAGTACTTCGTTGACAGAAAGCTCTATCCTAACGTAGACTTCTACTCAGGAATTATCTACAGAGCATTAGGTATTCCTACAGATATGTTCACCGTAATGTTTGCCATGGGTAGACTACCAGGCTGGATTGCTCAGTGGAAGGAAATGAGAGAGAATAAAGAGCCAATTGGAAGACCAAGACAGGTTTATACTGGTGCTAACTTAAGATCTTATGTAGAGATGAGTTCAAGATAATTCAAATCTATTTAAACACATTTCACAAAAAGTCCTTTAATTGAAGGACTTTTTTTTGTCTAAATTTTTAACGGTTGTCTATATTTAAACCGGCACTAGATCAATGAAATTAATAACTACTCTAATTTTATTTTGTCTTTTCACCTTTTCGTTGAATGC
>JABXIP010000058.1 GCA_013373005.1 Cytophagia bacterium
TAAGGCAATGCTGCCGTAACAGTATGTCTTTTGAAATCTGTTTTAGTCATGGCTGCAAAGATAAATATAGGTTTTAGATTACACAGGTCAATTTGGGGAAACCAGGATTAAAGAGTTAGAATGAAAATGCAAGTAAATTACCAATGAGGGTAACCTTACCATGCTTTGGGTATTATAGTTTATGAGGTCTTATACCAGGCTCCAATCAAATGACTACGGCACTTATCAACTCAACTCTCGAAACAGGAGCGATCATTCTTCTGCGACAAAGGAATTTGATTATAAAAGCTCTCGGGTACTCCAGCTCCAAAGGATTCAAAACCTAGCAAATTCTTACATAAGAGAAAAAACCTCAAATTCATCTTCGGTAATTCAATTGGGAAGAAAAGACAGAATGAATTATTCTCATTCCAAAAAGTCTTTAAAGTCGCACAAGCACAACATGAAGTTTGTCAAGACCCAAAAGAAAATCAAGACAGCAAAACCTCCAAAATCGAGAGCGCAGCCAGAGTTAATCCCTAATGCGGGTGCCCATGAAATGCCATTGAGAATGCCTATGGGAACTCTGGCCAGAGGAGGGGGAAGAAAGGTTAGCGGAAGCAAGAGGATCATCTACATTTTACTGATGCTAATTATGCTAAGTAGCAACTTGATTCAAGCTGTAGAAGCTCAACATTTACCCCCAGTACAGCACCCACCGGGGCCAAGAAGAATTGGGCCAAGACAAGGAATAGACTCAATGCGGTTTAGTAATTCAACTATGGCAATTAGACCTCATACTGAAACCTATTTCGGAGACTTGCCACCAATCGGAATGGAGGTAGTACCCCCACATCACCATATATATTTTGAACGGCCTCCTATTATCAAGCCAACCAAGTCAACTCGATTCGATGAAGAATCCTTTAGACCAAAAGTATTTGATAAAGAACCTATCAAACATTATTCCGGAGACTTTTCAGAGCCAGGACGTCACGATAAAAGTGATATCGTAGCCAAAGAAACACCAGCAAGAATTCAGGCCAATCCGACAATAGCTAAATTTATTTTTGGGTTAAGAAGAAATCTCCATGAACTCAATGCAATCCCTAGGGATGACTTGTCTACAATGCAATGGTTATATCATGCTCCTGCATGGGTATACCTACCTTACCTAAAGGGCTCACCAACGGAAGCCATTACCTTAATAAGACATTTCCACATGCATTCATTGGAAGCCTACAAACAGATTAGCGCCATTAATCAGGAGGCTCGAGATTTCCGAAGTGATCTCTTTCAGGTAGATACAGATAAACCTGTAAGTGGATTGGTTCAGAAAAATGCGTTGAGACATAGCTTCTGGACCTGTCGACTCACCCGAGAATTTGGACCTTCATTTGCCAAAGACATTAGTGATGCACATGAATATGCCCATATGGACCTCACTATAGAGGGGCCTTATGATCATGTAACTGACAAAATCAACAACATGATTGGGATACATTTAGGTAAATTCCTTAATAGAGAATGTGGTGACTGGGTACAAAGCCTTTGGTCAAATGGTACACTGGCCTATGCCGCAGAGTTCAGGATAAATGAGAGTGGTAGGCAAACAGCGAGCGTCCATTATCAGCAGCCAATTAACTTCCTAGTACAAATAAATGCCAGCTTACCCAGTTTTGACATCTTAGAAATGAAAACGCTTGAAAAACATAATATTGACTTATCTGGGGGAAAATCTACGAAGGAATAAAAAAAGTTCCTCCTTTGTTAATCTATTCGGCCCTCATTTTGAAATCTCTGAGCCTAAAAAATAATTAGCCCGCGAATTCCTCCGTGGGCTAATTATTAATGCACGCACTGAATCAGTGGTTTCAACCACTTTCTCAATATTGCTTATCTCTTAGTGTTCATCTTATTCTTCTTAGCACCTTGGTAGATGGCATTGAAGATCAACTTATAAGTTCCTCTAGGCTGACCTCTGAACTGTGGCTTGAAACCAAACAGCACCAAATTTCCACCACCATATTGAGCATTCAACATCGCTGAAGTACCGGCAAGGTGCTCTTCTTCACCTAGTGCCCATCCACTCATCAAAAGATCTTCATCGGCATATTTGGCAATTTCTTCGATTCCTGTTGCACCATCCTGAACTTTAAAGGCACCACTGTTATCGAAAGAAGCAGCTACTTCACCCATCATACCAAATGCCAATGGCTTTGAGGTATCAATTTTCGTTCTGATCAATGAACCAGGAATAAAGAATTCACTGCTTTTCAAACCGGAAAGCACATTAGTTACTGGAAGTTTGAATTGCTCAATCGCAAAGTCACTGGCTGCATCGAAGAAGATGATTGAGCCACCGCTCTTAGCATAAGTATCTAGTGCGGCTACACCTTCTTCACCAATTCCTCCCGCAAACTTCTCAGGGGCTCTTCTTGGGTTATTACCTTCAAGAATTCCTCTTCCACTTTGCGAAGGGAAAATGATAGCACTGTACTGCGAAAGGTTTCCTGTCTTAATATCTTCGTTATGAAGCGTATCCAAATCGAAATCAAACTGCTCCAGCATCCAACGAGACCAACCTTCGTCCATATTAGCCTGCCATGACTTATAGATCCCCACCTTCACTGGGTTCAACTCTGCTAATTCAGCTGATGGCTTACCGGTAACTCCTGTAAAGTTAATACCAAGCTCTTTGCTCAAGCTTTCAACCTGAGCATCCAAACCTCTTTTGCTTCTTACTACAATTGAACCCGCTTTAAGATCTCCTTCATCGGCACCCAAAACACTCACAGTATAACCGGCCTTTTGAAGCTTATTAACAGCTTTTGCACTTAAATTATCCTGATTTGAGAAAGCATAACCATAGCGACCATTACCAGCTACTACACCCGGAGTTGGCACTAGCTTTTCAGTAATCTCTTCAGCAGAGGCATTGAAAGAAGCTGTAATTCTATCCATCTGAACACCCATTTGCATGGGCAATGTCCAACCTGCCAAGTCGTATGGAGGCATTGGTGGTCCACCAGGGTATTGGAATTGGTCAGGATAAACCTGCTCCTCCATCAAATCGGCAAGGAAAGGTCTGAAGGCCTGAGCACCATAAAAGATGATTGAGCCTGCAGCATAGGTTTTTCCATTCACTGTAAAATCAGAAGTAGCTTTATGAGCTTCTACCCCACCTTGCATCAGAATGTTAGTCAGGTTCATTGCCTCACTTGGATTCCACTGGTCTTTTGGTAGCACATAGGCAAAAGCACCACTTTCATCCTCAATGGCATCGCGACCCATGCTATAAATATTGTAAAGGAATTCCTCCTTTTTATCAGCTGCCAAATCGAGCACAGCCATAGAGGCTTCCAGCATATATTCTACCGCAGATCTGAAGTGCAATGTTCCACCTTTCCATGGATATGGATAGAAAATCTCTGTTGAGTTAGCAGCCTTACCTCCAACAAATTCAGGCATTCTTTCCGGATCGTACTCCGTTGGCGTTGGGCTCGGCTGAGCTGTCTCTGTTAAAATACCAATCTGATTGTGATAATAAGGAGCTGTTCTCATCCCCCCATTCCAGAACATACTGTAAGAAGTGGTTGCAATAGCACCCGGCATTTTCTTCATGGCAAAACGATTCGCCATGGCAGTTCCAACCAAATTTACTCCAGTAGTTACACCAGGGTGAATCTTCTGATTCACAGGGCTTCTGAAAGGAGGAATAAATATCATTGCCCAACGAGGAGCCGTTTGGTGGTGATTATGAACAATCTGAGGATACCATTGATCGTAAAGCACTGTAGTTACTGCCTTAGTCTCTGGCATGTTATTCATAAACCAGTCACGGTTATTATCGTGACCTACATATTTTTGATACAATACGGGAGGGCTAGAGCTTTCGTATGGAGTGCCTAAAGTCTTGCGGTACCAGTCTACCACAATGTCTAAACCATCAGGGTTGATTACCGGCACAACAAGTGTGATTACCTCATCTCTGATTTTCTTCATCTCATCAGATTCCTCAGAAGCCACTCTCCACATCAGTTCAGATGTCATTTGTGCGTGAGCACGTTCTGTAGCGTGCATACCACCATCGAACCAAACTATGGCTTTACCATCTTTAGCCATTTCTTTGGCTTCAGCTTCTGTAATCTCAGCACGAGAAAGCTTTTCACTGATTTCTCTCCATTTCTCCAACTGCTTCATGTTCTCTTCGCTGGAAATGAAAACCAACTTGATAGGTCTCCCCATCACAGATTTTCCGATTTCTATCATCTGAACACGGTCAGTAGAAGCTGCTAGCTTATCATAGTATTCCAACATCTGATCATAGTCGGCCAGCTTATAGTCTGCACCTACTTCATGACCGAAAGTTTCCCTTGGATGAGGAATAGATTGCCCAAAGGCTGAAAAAGTGACTGCTAGAGCCAAAAAAGTCGTTAATAGTCTTTTCATATTAGGGTAAGATTTCCCTCAATATACTACCTATCAATTCAACCTCCCGAGATATATTGGACGACAATGGGATTTTTAAAATGAAAGGGAAATTATTGGTTTGGATAGTAGTTTGGATTTGCATTTATAAATCAGCACTCAAAGCAATTCTCATTTGTGAATCAGATGAAACGGTTCCATATTCATGGATCAAATCGAAACGCAAAATGAAAACTTCATTAAAAACCACTGTAATTACTCTCGGCCTTATGGGAATTTCTGCCTTTGCCGGCTGGAAGGGTAACGACTTCTTTCACAAAGACATTGAAAGCCAAATCTACACCAGAGAGGCTGCTGACCATCAAACTAATGACTGGGGAGATTTGATTATATACACTCCTGAAGATGGAACATCCACCTACGGAACTAAGAACACGCTTACCGCTGTGGCTGAAATAAAGCCGGGGCAGCAGATTCACCCACCTCACCAACATTCAGGTGAAGAGTTTATTTATATTCTGGAAGGAAATGGTGTTTGGAGTATGAAAGGCAAAGAAATGCCTTTGAAGGCTGGAGACATGATGTATTCTGAGCCTTGGGACTGGCATGGACTGACCAATACAGGTTCAACCACCTTAAAGTTCTTTGTAATGAAGTGGGATAACAAGGGAGTTAGAATGCCAAAGCAGAAATAACTCCCCTGCTTATATTAAAGGATAATAATCAACAAAAGGATGATGATGATTGCTCCGGTAGAAATGAAGATTCCACCTTTGGCATGATGATGCTCATCTCTTTCTCTGATCTCTTTTCTCATTTCTCTCAACTCAGATCTCAGAGCCTTTTTCTCTACTCTGGTCAATTCTGATTTATCCATATCCTTGATCTCCATAATACGAGCCTCAATAGCAGCTACTTCTTCGGCTGTGAATGGTTGAGCGTTTTCCACAGGTTCGGCAGAATTAGCTTTCTCAGCAGGATTGCTGAATGAAAAAGCCGGGGCAGCTATAAGCAAAAACATTAAGAGGATAGAAAGTCTTTTCATGATTATAAAAGTTAGGTTTATGTGAAAATAGCCCTAAAAAATTATAATTACCTCATTTCAACAATTAAGATTTTTCTCTCCATTCCTTTTCGATTAAAATGAGACCAATAAAATAAAAAGGAAGAAAGCTTGGTGGAGTAGTTGATCACATCGATTATTTTAATCGGATGAAACTTCAATCCAACAGACCCTCTTTTAGGCTACTTTTTGTAATCACACTCATATGCAGTGCGTTTTTTAACATCAAAGCTCAGGATATACCAACTCCTGAAAGTGTCATAGGATTTGAGGTTGGAGCAGATTTCCACCTCGCTACCTACGATCAGTCACTAGCATACTTTCAAAAGCTAGAAGAATCGAGCGACCAGATCAGACTTTTCAAAGTAGGAAAAACATCATTTGGTAGGGACTGGTATTTCTCCGCCATTTCCACCAAAGAGAACCTTGATAACCTGGAGCGATACAAGGAAATAGCTCAGAAACTAGCGCACCCTGAAGGCCTTACCGATGAGGAAGCCAAAGTTCTTTCCAGAGAAGGTAAACCCTTCGTTCACATAGACGGTGGCTTACACGCCAGCGAAGTAGCAGGTGCTCAGCATACGATTACTTTAGCTTATGAACTATTGAGCAGTGATGAGCCAAAAATCAAAGACATACTTGAGAATACCATCGTGCTGCTTTGGCCATCGCTCAACCCTGACGGTCAGAATATTGTAGCAGATTGGTATCATTCTAATGTGGGCACTCCTTATGAGGTGGCTCCCCTACCCGTTCTTTATCAGAAATACATTGGCCACGATAATAACCGTGATGCCTATATGCTCAATATGATTGAGTCTAGAGTGATTGCCAGAGCCTGGAGAGAATGGGAACCGCAAATCATCCATGTGCATCACCAAACCTCTCCTTTTCCAACGCGAATCTGGCTTCCACCATTTGCAGAGCCTATTGCCAGCCAAACCCCGCCAATTATGGCCAGAGAAGTAAATATGATTGGTATGGCCATTGCCCAGGCTTTGGAATCAAATAATCAGCCGGGAGCAGTACATATGGGTACAGGTTTCGATGCCTGGTATCCCGGTTATGTAGACTACATGCCCATGATGCAGAATATAGCTGCCTACTGGACAGAAACGGCTCTTTATCGTTATGCCACTCCAGGTTTCTACACCATTAATGATTACCCAAGAAACCGTTCTGATCTAAGAGCTGAGTCGCTTTATTCCAGCCCATGGAAAGGTGGCTGGTGGCGTATGAAAGATGCTATGAATTATATGCAAACCGCTTCCATCGCTGTACTTGAATACGCCTCTAAATATGGTGAAACAGTGCTTTACAACCGCTACCAAGCCGGAAGAAACACCATTGAGAAATATACAGAGGAACCGCCTTATGCTTATTTCATTCCTCAGCAGCAACGCGACCCCGTTAGACCGGTTGAGCTTTTGAAGAGATTGGCCTATAGCGGCATCAGAGTTGAGCAGTTGAGCGAAACAGTTGAATTCAATAATATTAGTTACCCGGCAGGAACATGGGTAATTCCAATGGATCAGGAATATGGCGAATTGGCTCGTCAGCTTTTGGATGTACAGACTTATCCAGACCTAAGAGAATATCCTCAAGGTCCACCAGAGCAGCCATACGATGCTGCCGGATGGACGCTTCCCTTCACCTTTGAGGTAAAAGTCACTCCTGCCATGACTCCTCTAACCGAAGAAGTAAAATCTGCCATGAAATTGGTAGAAGGCTCTGCTGTTGAATGGGACTCTGAGGCCGATGCCTCCACTGCTGACTTCGCCCCGATGTCCGGCTTCAACACCAATCCTAATGCTGCCGGAATTGAGCCATTACCAGCCAAATTCACTGGAAGTGGAAGTGTTGCTTTGGTAGACCCAAAAGAGAACAACAGCTTCAGAATGGTCAACAAAGCCATGAAATCCAATGGTAGAGTCTCCTACACTAATGGTAAATATGCTATAGAGGGCGTTTCAACCAATACCTTAACCCAATGGGCTAAAGACTTAGCAGTAAATGTTCACTGGACTAACCGAGTTAATGGAACTTCGGCCAAAACTCGCATTGCCTTGTTCAGACCTCATACAGCAAGCATGGACGAAGGCTGGACTCGCTGGTTATTGGAGCAGTTCGAATTTGAATTCATCAATATTGGCAACTCTGATTTTCAGATGGGTAACCTCAAGGATCGTTTTGATGTGATTCTATTGGCTTCCGAGAGGGCGTCTACCTTCACCAATGGCTTCAGAGAAGGCTCCATACCTCCGCAATATGCCGGAGGTTTGGGTGAATTAGGGTTACAAGCCATGAATGAGTTTGTTCAGGCCGGAGGAACTCTGGTAGCCATGAACAGAAGTACCAATTTCGTTATTGACGCCTTGAACTTACCGGTTAAGGACGTAACCTCAGGACTTGATCGCAAAAATTATTTTGCCGGCAGCTCCATCCTTGGCGTTGAAGTAGAAACTACTCATCCGGTAATGGCCGGAATGCCTGAGAAGGCGAATATCTTTGTTTCAGGAAGCCCGGCTTTCTCAACTGAGGAAGGTTTCGAAGGACAGATTCTGGCCAAGTATCAGTCACAAGGCACTCCTCTCAGGTCGGGCTATCTTTTGGGTGAAAAATATATTCAGGGAACGGCAGCAGCACTATCGGTGAAACATGGAAATGGCCATGTGGTATTGCTTGGTTTTGCTCCACAATGGAGAGGCCAAACCATGGGCACTTACCGTGTACTATTCAACTCACTAATGTATTCTTCAGCCATAGCGAACACAGTTAAATAAAGTAAGCCAAGAGACTTTCAGTAAAATCTTCAGCCATGCTCAGTTTTCTGAGTGTGGCTTTTTTTTGCCCCATTGACATGAGAATTATGCAAGAGAATGGTTTTGCTTATACCAGTTAATAAGCATACATTCAAATACTTAACGCGCTGACCTATGAATAAAATTACACTTCCCCTTTTGCTGTTATTGGCCTTAACTACTGCTTGCAGTGGACCAGCCAAAGAGTCTTCAGAATCTGAGCCTCAAATTATTGATAGCACCGCCAAAGCCAGACTTGATTCTACACTGAATGCTTTCGTGCAGGCAGGAAAAGTGGCAGGCGCCTCTTCCTTAATTTATGAAGATGGCAAAGAGGTTTATTTCAATGCTTTTGGCGAAGCAGACCAGGAAGCTCAAAGAGCAATGGATAGAAGCACCATTGCTATTATCTATTCTATGACCAAGCCCATTACCGGTACAGCTTTGATGACTTTGTATGAGCAAGGCGCTTTTGAACTTGATGATCCGCTTTCAAAATACCTCCCAGAGTATGGTGAGTCGATGGTTTTTGTTGGACTTGATAATGATGGAAAACCAATTTTAGAAAAACCCAAAAGACCAATAACAGTCCGTGATATTACAAGACACACCGCTGGCTTTAGCACAAACCGAAGCCTACCAGACCTTGGTCCTATCATTGCTGCAGCAGATGCAGGAAATAGAAACAATACACTGGCCGAAATGTCTCAAAAACTAGCTGCTACCCCGCTTTGGTTTCATCCAGGTGAAAAGTGGGAATATGGCCCTTCAGTAGATGTACAAGCCTATTTAGTAGAGAAAATTTCCGGAATGCCTTATCACGAATATGTAAGAGCCAATGTACTCGATCCACTCGGAATGACAGAAACCAGGTATGTAGTACCGGAAGAAGATTTAGATAGACTTTCAGGTGTGTATAACAAAAACAGTGAAGGTGAACTTAGCCAAATTCCGAATGAACAGGCTCATTCTTTTAATGTAAAGAAATGGCCACTGACTCCTGGCGGATATGGCCTCACCTCAACATTAGACGATTACATGAAATTCGCTCAAATGCTGGTGAACGGAGGAACTTACAATGGCACAACCATTCTAAAACCAGAAACAGTAAAACTAATGGCTACCAACCATCTAGATGAAAGCGTTGAAGAAAGATCGTGGCTACCTAGCAAAGGTCAGGTTGGTTTCGGAATTGACTTTGCTGTACGGTTGAAAGAGCCCGCTACTCCGGAAGAAAACAATGGAGCTGTTGGCGAATTCTTCTGGGATGGCGCAGCCACTACCCTTTTTTGGGTCGATCCGCTAAATAAACTGACTGCCGTTTTCTTTGTACAAGTAATGCCATTCGATGGCACTCTGCACAAGGATTTTCGAGATGCTGTTTACGGGCCGATTAAGTAATATAGTCGCTGTCATTTCCAAGACAAATACCTTTGACAAACTTTAGTCCGAAGCATAGTATAACTTATTGAACCTTCAGTGTTTGGTGCACAAGTTTGTCAAAGGTTAATGCAATGGGTTGTATCCTCACCCCCTAACCACCCTATTCTTATAATTCTTCTTGTTGCCAACAAGTCAAGGTTGTAGTTTCAGGCATTGAAACCCTGAACTATGACGCAAATAACCGGACAACAACTGATAGGATTCTCAGAATCAGCTGAACGCAGAAAGACATTTAAAGCTATTGACCCAAGTAACTTAAAGGAATTGGAGGTAGCTTTTCATGAAGCCACTCCGGAGGAAGTAAATGAGGCTGTCGTTAAAGCCACTGCCGCTTTTCCTACTTACAAAAAGCTCTCAAATGAAGCCAGGGCTAAGTTTTTGGAAGATATTGCTGATGAAATCCTGGCCTTAGGTGATGATCTGATTGTTCGTTGTATGGCTGAAACTGCCCTTCCGCGTCCACGTCTGGAAGGTGAAAGAGGCCGAACCATGAATCAGCTGAAGCTCTTTGCTTCTGTGGTTCGTGAAGGTTCATGGGTAGACGCCAGAATCGATAATGCTATTCCTGATAGACAACCACTTCCTAAGTCTGACATCAGACAAATGCAGGTTCCTTTCGGTCCAGTTGGTGTTTTTGGA
>JABXIP010000324.1 GCA_013373005.1 Cytophagia bacterium
AACATTCACCTGACTAAACATGATCATACACTCAATATTATGGTGGAAGACAATGGAGAAGGTTTCGACAGTAGCGGCATTACCCTAAAGTCTGGCGGCATGGGCATCAAGAGCATAGACAAACGAGTCGCGTTCCTGAACGGAACTATGAATATAGAGTCGGAAGTAGGGCAGGGAACAACAGTAATAATAGAGATACCCATATGATACGAGTAGCCATTGCTGAGGATCATCAATCGCTGATTGATGGCCTTAAATTACAACTTGAACATGTTAATGAAATCTCCATTGTGGGTACCGCCAATGATGGTGAAGCCTTGCTGGATGTGGTTAGACTCAAGCGGCCTGATGTGGTGATTACCGATATCAGAATGCCAAAGATCGATGGTATTGTAGCTACGAAGATGATCAAAAAGGAATATCCCGACATCAAAGTGCTGGCCTTTACCATGTTCGATCAGAATGAGGCGGTTCAGCAAATGCTCGATGCTGGTGCGACAGGCTACATCCTCAAAAAGTCTTCCTTAAAAGAAGTCATCGAGGCGGTTAAAACCGTGGCAAAAGGAGAGAAGTACTTCGATGCCAATGTACAGGTAAACCTTGATGGTGAAAATAAGGCAAAGACTAAAAAAGGTGTGCTCTCCAAACGACAAAAGGAAATCCTCAATCTGGTATCGCAAGGCATGACCTCCCGAGAAATAGCTGACAAACTCTTTATTGGAGTCTTTACCGTAGAAACACACAGAAGAAACATGATCCGCATTCTCGGCCTACGAGGCAATGGTGAGCTACTCAGATATGCTCTTGAGAAGAAGTATGACTTCGAATAACTAGCTGATAATCAATAAATACTCAGTTATGAGTATTGAAAGAAGCCAGATTAATTGTGAACTTTTAACTAATTAAAGGTTATCAACCGGAACCCTAAATCGGTTTAAATATCCTCCGTTCGGATATCCACTTTAATGAAATGAACCATGCCAAAATACAAGTATAAGGTTACCGCAGAGGCCACTTCGAATATTGAGTGGGCCAAGATTTCTCTAGAGGGAGAAAAGGTCTATCTAAAGCCGAACCCTTCCAAAACCAAATTTCAGAGTACTGAAAGGGAGATTGAAGTAGATGGAAAGGTTGATATTTTCTGTAAGTGTAAAGGAGATACCGGCATAGAAGTAAAGTATACAGTTACACACGTCAACAATCAAACTAAAATTCTCAATGAAAAGAAAGTCACAATCGGAGCCAATGGTTCACCTGCGCGTATTGGCAAGTGGAGTGGTGATGCTAATCCTGTTTAACTTTAATCAGGCTTATGCTCAGGTAGATGTTATTCAGGATTCGAAAGGAGAGACCTCTTTCGAAAATTTCCAGAACTCTCTTAAACTCAATTTTGAGACTTCAGAGTTTAGCATAAAAGGCTTTAAAGTGCTTAAGAGTTTCGAAGATAGGGGAGAAATCACCTTTGGTCTTGGGCTAAATTTAGGAGCCTCCAAGGGTAAAACAGTGCTCTTTTCAGATAGCGAACTGATTTCTAAAGGGGCCGTAAGTTTTAGCTTAGGTGGTAGAATTAATAATGACCAAACAGATGCTGACTGGTATCCTTATTTCACCATGACCCGAACAGCTAAATCTTTGAACCTTTGGGACAGTTCAGACCCCATTTCTCTAATTGAAGAAGACGTCACCAATCAGGAGTTCCAAATAGGAGTTACCCGTACGGGTGCCGAATACCCCATTATGTCAGCAGCTGTAAATTTTGGACGAACAGACAACGCTTCAGCTTTAGAATCAGGAACTTTCTCTAGTGTGTTTACCGGAAATGGTACCATACTACAAATTGATACTCAAGAAGCTATCGGGCCGGCATCCGACTTTGACGAAAATGTGAATGACTTCACTTTCTTAGCAGACCTCGTTTGGGTTGTTAAACGAATTGGTATTCCTGCTTCCGTCCGGTATTATTCACCAGATATTACCGGCCTAGATCCCGTAGTCAAGATTGGTAGTGGTATTTTCATCAATAAGTCATTGACAGAATCGAATAAATTCGTTGGTGGTATCTTATTTCAAAACACAGACCTCTTTAAGGCCAATACAAATGATTCATTCTTCAAGAGAGTCAGCATAACATTGGTTGTAGGAATACCACTAGGAGATGCCTTATAAGAGACAAGAGCAGGCAGCATCTATAGCTTTTCAGCCTGCAAATCCATAACTTATTATTCTAAACACATGCATAATGCTTTTCAAAATAGGTTCAAGAGGAGATGAGGTAAAGAAAATTCAGGAGCTTATTGGCACCACAGCTGACGGTATTTTCGGTAAAGAAACCGCCCGGCTCGTAGCCCAATGGCAGGAAGAACATCATCTCTCCGCTGACGGCATTGTAGGTTCCAAGACCTGGGAAGCCATGTTTCCACCCTCTACCGACAATGCAGAAAGAATCAGTTCAACTGACAATGGTCTCCATATTGAAAATTATCCGCTGTCGAAAGACGAATACAAAGCTGGCCCCACCGAAAAGGAATATTTGTTCCTCCATCATACGGCCGGCTGGCACAATCCCTACAAGGTGGTTGACGACTGGGAAAGGGATGATAGGGGAGCCATAGCCACTGAATTTGTCATTGGCGGTCAGTCCATCAAAGGTAATAATGACGACTATGATGGCTTGGTGCTGAAGTGTTTTCATCAAGAAGCCTATGCCTGGCATTTGGGTAAAAACGGTTCTCAGTATATGCATACCCATTCTATTGGCATTGAAGTCTGCAATTTTGGGTGGATTAAAGATGGTAAAACCTATGCCGGCACAGTGGCAGCCACAGATCAGTTGGTTACGCTGGCCGAACCATTCAGAGGTTACAGCACCTGGCACAAATACTCAGAAGCTCAGTTGGAAAGCCTCAGAAAACTGATTCTCCATATTGCCAACAGAGATAATATAGAGGTACGCCAAGGTCTGGTTGAAGAAATAAAAGCCAGGGGAGCACAAGCCTTTGAGTTTAATGAAGATGCCTATTATGGCAGAACAAAAGGCATGTGGACTCACACCAACACCCGAACCGATAAATACGATATGTTTCCCCAACCTGAGCTGTTGGATATGTTGGTGGGCTTATGATTCCTTAAGGTCATATCAGCAAAACCACAAGCATAGATATTTGTATTTAAAACCCAGTAAAACACTAGTATCTAGAAAAAAATCACAATTGACTTGGCCTAAAGTCTTTTTTGAACCTATTTGTAAAACAACATCGTAGCCAATGAAATATATCCGAATTATTCTCGCTCTAATTATTTATGGCGGAATTATATGCCATAATCCCATACAAGCTCAGGAATTTACTTTTATGCCTTCCGTGAGCATTCCTGTGGGTGAATATTCTTCTCAGGATCTGGAAAATGGAGGTTTCGCCAAAACAGGAGTAGGGTTTCATTTCATGAGTAAGGCAAGGTCAGAAAACTGGCCCGATTGGCTATCGGTTAATTTTCAGCTTTCGCAACAGATTAATAAGATAGATGGCCAGGCTTTAGCACAAGCTTTTAATGCAGAATTAGGCGGGGGAGTGCTCACCGCAGTTTCAGGCTCCAGGTATAAGCCATTAATGATTGGGCTAGGACCTGTTTTTAGTAAGAACATATCAGGCTGGCTCAAGTATAATATCACTTCGAGCTTTGGTATTATGTACGCCAATTTCGATCCTCTAAAGATTAAAGTATTTGACGACCAAAGAGTGCTCTTGTTAGAGCAGGAATACTTTTTTACTACTAAACCCTCATTCTCTTACTCATTAGGGGCGGAAATGGTGGGCTCTATTTCTCAAAAAATAGACCTGGTACTTTCCGGTATGTTCATGAATTCAAATGTCGATGTCTCGACAACCGATCAATTAAACTCTAGTCAAAGTACTTCATCCATCAATTTTGGTTTAGGCATAAATTATAAATTTTAGTCATGGCAAGAATCATTAACAACTTTTCTAAAGTGCTGATACTCACCCTATCAGTTATCATCATGGGCTGCGATTGTGAAATTGATGAATTTAGCCCATCAGTTTTGCCGGACGCTACTTTGAATGCCGATTACGATGAGCATATTGAGGCTTCTTTATCTGACTGTTCTCCAATTTTCGAAGATTATCGTTTTGTAGGCGGAAACCTGCCACCGGGCATGTCATTTAATTATAATGGAAGACTTTCCGGCATTCCCAGAAGCGCAGGCACCTTCCATTTTACCATAGAGGTGTATCTATGTGAGTCGGAAGACCTATTTGGTTATTACGACTGCCTGAGCTCAACCAAAGGATTCCAACTGACTGTGAATTAAAGGTCAGCATAGATGGCCGTATGTACATGAAAAAGAGGTTAAAGACATACTACGATAATATTGGCTGATTCACCGTATTCCATACGGGTGTTATATAATGTTCACAGTTTTATGTTACATAGCTTGGGGTTCAGCAGGGGTATTTTATTCTAAGCAGCGTCTGGCCAATTAGCCACATAGGAGGGAGGGCAATGGCACACTTATGTGACACGCTCTGCTGGCGCATGTGTGTGGCATTGGAAAGAAAATAACGCACGCAATTAAAACTGACACTCTGATTAAGAAGTTAGATCGTTTCATTAATTCTTTCCAAAGAGCCACTTAAACTTCCACCATGGGACCTTAGAATCATCAGCTTTTCTCTGACTATCAAAATATTTATTCTTGGCCAGGTTGCTCTGCTGCCTATTAGCTTTAATATCCCGTTCATTCCATTTGTCCGACCATCTCACTTTATTCTCGGTTATCCAATAATGTGACCTACAAGGAAACTGCCAATTACCGATAGATGGGTATAGTGAGACATACTTACCATTGAAGCTTAATTTCCAGTCGGTTGGTGAAATAGGTGTCACAGTTTTAATGCCACACCCACACGCACATTTATGGACGGCAGTACTAAATCGAATCGAAATATATAATACTCCCTCTTCTAAATCTCTTGGAATAAATTCTACAAACTTATGTTCTAGTCTCATCATTCTGAATCTTATTGGCATTGATGCGATAGAACATATTATGCTCTCCAGTCAAATCATGATAAAAACCCAGTAGTTTTTTCCATTTCAATACAGCAAACCCTGCATTTAAAAGGTTAAGCTCAGCAATTTGAATGTTCTTATCATAGTCATTTTCTGGGTTTTCAGAATATGATATGTACGGGCTATTCCAAAAATGATCTTTCTTAACCTCAGAACTTGTAGTGTTTCGAATAAGCCCAGTTAATGCCCCTTTGGTAATATCTACCCCTATACCCGAATCAATGAATGGTGTCCCTTGTGACTGAAGAAATTCTATGATTTTCTTCTTGATCTCTCCTTTATCTATATTGATAAAGACAAAAGTCATTTGTTTGAGATAATCAAGATTACCTTCGTCTAAATACTCGGAGTGAGCTATAATATGCTTGTGCATCTTTGAATAAATTGAATGAAAGTAGTCCACTTTCATTTTGGGTATTGTTAGATCATCAATTGAAGCAGCACCCGGAGACCGGAACGCATTATTATTATAGTACCAATCTCCATCGAAAATATGAATTTCATCTACCGGTGTTTTAGCTACTAGATCCAAGATGTAGGAACCTGTTCCGCCAATACCAATAATCCCTATTTTCTGACCGTGAAAGTTAGAGGTTAAATCAGCTAATTCAGGCTTATTTGAGTTTGTGTCGGCATAATTGAAAGAAGAATTTTCTTTTGTTAAATCCATTTTCTTTCCTTTCTCAGTTACTTTATCATCAATTGCCTTTGCTGGAGCAGAAAGCATATTGATATAAGTCATCATCTTGTGATAGTAATCAGTATAACCATGAGGTTTTGGCTTACTAGAGAAATACATATCCACATTGAAGTCTCTCGCAATAACCTGTTTGTTTGTGTTATTGATAATGTTCAACGCCTCTCCACTTAACTTGCATGGTATTTCTCCTGCGAAAAATGCTGTATGCTCAGGGTTAGATTGCGTTCTATTACCTGCGATTTGTAGTCGAGAGACTAAAGTTCCATATTTGACAGCCTTGGTGGATATCAAATAAGGAACTCTATAGATAAAGAGAAAATTATCCCTTATATCCATTACCAGTCCATGGTCAAGAAGCCTTTGAAGGTCTTCGCTATGATTTATCAGTTGCTGAGACATCGAATTGAGTTCCTTCTTTAATTTTTACTTCCTGGCCTTCAGCAAGTGTACCCTCTTTATTTCCTTGAGCCTCTGCATACACTACCTGATATTCAGTATTTGGATAAGGCGGAGTAGGATAGGCAAGTTTGACAACTTCATCAAATGAAATTGTTCTTCCTTTCCATATCTCAGGAGTACCATTTACATAGATTGTGATCTCCTTGTTTTGCCCTGGGGCTGCATTTGGTTTTTGTCCTTTTTCTTTCATTTTTTTAACATTTTAAAAATTAATAACTATTTATTTTCGCTTCTATATCTTATTATGCTGCGATTATTCAAGAAATGTCCGTGAGCGAGGAAAATTTCTTTTTTATTTCAGCATATATAGATACTTGGAAGTTAAAGCACAGAAATTGGCCAGTCTGGAGGAGCGGAAAGCAGCTCTCAAATCAATCTATACAGAGGATTTCTTTGGGAAAATGCATAAGTATGCAATTGTGAGGCTTTTGCAGGTATTTAAAATAAAGTATGATTTGGAGCGCGGCTTTAGAGGAATTCTTATAGAGGATTTGATCTCAGAAACTGCTGAGTCTTTCCTCAAAGACAAAGGGCGTAATTGGAACATGACCGATTTTCCAGATTTTAAGAAGCAATTTTTAAGTGCTTTGGACAGTCACTTATATAATAGTATCAAAAAAGAGCTGGGTAAGCATATTGATACTGAACTTTTTCCTGAAAATGATACCACAAAGGCTGCGGACGACTCTTCCTATAAGCAAGACCTCTCAATATTAACTGACATATTGATTGCTCTGGGGGCATCAGATGATGAACTTCTAATTTTCGAACCTTATTATATTCATAAGATGAAAAGGGAGGAAATTGCAACTTTGATGGACAAATCTGTGACAGAAGTCTCCAACATCAAGAAACAGCTAGATAGAAAATTACCGATACTTAGAAGTGAATTTATAAGATTGAGTGATGAAAGATGATATACTTAAAAAAATCGATGAAGCCATTTTATCGGCTTCATCAGAAGATGGTGAATCTATTTTAGATTCTACCTTGAAAGATGCAGGTTATGATCTTAACGAAATTGCCAGTATTTCATCAAAAGCCTATAAAAGACAGGCCTTTCTAATGAGAGGGAAACTGAATTATGAAAAAGACCAAAATCTTTTAAAACAGGCCTCTGCAAAACTAAGGCAGGCACTTGATCAAAACTTGGATAAACCAATTTCTTATCTTAGGAACCTCCTTTCTGAAAACGAACTTGCAGTTCAATATAGAAATCTAGACAAGCTTGGAGTTGAGGAAATTAAGGATATCATCAAAGACCAAAATCTAATAGAAATCATGGAAATGTTGGATAATGGCGACCAATCGTAGGGGCTCTGCAAGGGCAAAGAAATTGCTTGCTGACATTGGTTTTGACGAAGTCACAGACATAGATATGGAAATCTTAGTATCAGGTCTCGGTGCAACTTTGATTGAAGAACCTCTACTAAATGCAGATGGTAAAATTATTAGAGGAAATTCTAAAACTCTGATCAAAGTTAATTCTGTGATTCCCTATGAAGCTAAGAGAAGGTTTACAATAGCACATGAAATTGGTCACTATTTACTTCATGACAAACTCGAAGTACACAATGAGAATTCCAATACTCTTAATTGGTTCAATGACATTGAGACAACGTTTCAGAGAGGTATTCAAGAGTTCGAAGCCAACGATTTTGCCTCAGAACTATTGATGCCAGAAGTAGCATTTAGAAAGGAAATAGAAGGAAATTACTTCTCTCCAGATCTTTTTTCTCATCTCTCTGAACGTTTCGGAACAAGTATAACATCTACAGTTTATAGAATTCTGGATCTAAATATTCATCCGGTTTTGATTGTCTTTATACATGACGGGAAGGTTAGGTATTGGAAGAAATCTCCTGACTTATGGTGCAGAGTAAAAGATATTAATAAACTGCCTCCGCCTGATGACTCCGTAGCACGCGAATATATTGATGCGCATTATGAATTTGTTTATTCAGGTGACGAAAAGCAACAATCAATATATAGATCAACTTGGTTTGAATTGAATGAATATCAAGAAGACTCGGAGTTCTTTGAATATTGTATTCCTACGAAACAATACAAAACTATAATCAGTGTGATATGGGAAAACTAATGTATTGACACTAGTTTATAGCTGATTTGTTAAAAAAGACAATCAGAATAATTCTCTAGAAGTTATCTTAAAAGTTATCAAGTGTTGAGTACGTGAAAATAAAGGAAACTTAATTGAAGGACTAACAGCTATTAGAAGTATATGAGAATTATAATATGACTGCAATGAGCGTACCAAATGAACTGAGTGACAAGTACTTTTTCCATTTTTCACACTTGGAAAATCTTGATTCAATTGTCAAGAACGGATTGTTATGTACAAATAGGAAAACTGAACTTGGAATCGATCATTTAAACGTTGCTTCCACTTCCATTCAAGCAAGAAGGAGCAGTATGGAAGTGACCTGTGGGCCAAAAGGCACTGTTCATGATTATGTGCCATTCTATTTGTGTTCTACAAACCCAATGTTTCTTTCCCTGGTTAATCAAAAGAATGTTGATCAGCCATTTGTCATATTCTTTGCCATCTCCATCGATTATGTAAACCGAGATTCTGTTGTGTTTTCTGACGCTTCAGCAAATACATCCGCTCCACCAAATTTCTTCCATGATCCTGCTGATTTAGATCAACTCGACTGGGAGGCCATTGGAAACACGAAGTGGGGAAGAGGAACTGATGATGAACTTCACAGAAGGATGGCCGAGGTTTTAGTTCATGAGAAGGTTCCAATAGAGGATATAGAGTATATCGTTGTCTGGAATAACAACGTAAAGGATGAAGTTCAAAGAATATTTAATTCAAACAATGTCAAGTGTCCTCCAATTGAATTTACACCCTTCAAACGTGTTTACAGGTTTCACTTTACAAAATGGATGTTAGGACGCCCAGGTGAAACTCTGGTTACAGGCCCCTTCTTCCTAAAGAAAAAGTTTGAAGTGGCGATTGAGAACATTAAGAATAATCGCAAGAAAAATTCAAGAAAAACGGTATTTAAGTTTGAATCCGTGGAAGAAGCTCTTAATTCAATAGATGATGATTTTAGCGCAATAAGTGAGCTTGGAGACATATTCGAATTAGAAACACTAAATGCTGAACATTCTGAAAATGTCAGTGATCATACCAAGAGCGTAGTCAAAAACGTTGTCGAATCAGAATTCTATCAAGAATCAGATGAGGAAGCGCAACGAATTTTGAAATTATCGGCATATCTTCATGATATAGGCAAAGGACCTAAATCAATGTGGAAAGATGGTAAGCAAAAGACTTATGTAGATCATCCAGCAGATGCTCCTGGAATGCTGGAGCGAATACTCTCAGAGGACATTCAAGAGATTTCTGATTATGAGATAAGAATGATTTGTTTATTGGTCACATACCATGACTTAATTGGTGAGATTATTGGCAAGAATAGAGATGTGCAACAGTTATACGATATACTTGAAAACGAAAAGGAGTTTGACATGCTTTCATGTTTAAATTATGCGGATGTACAAGCACTCAATTTCTTTTGGGTAATGCAGTATCGAAGCAAAATTGGAAGTATTAAAAGTGAATTCTTAGAACAACTTGACTGATTATGATTGAGTATGTAAAAGGTGACTTTTTTGACTTCAAAGCTGATATTCGAGTTAATACTGTGAATTGCGTGGGGGTTATGGGCGCAGGTGCTGCTTTGCAATTCAAGAAGAAATACCCCGCAATGTTCAAAGATTACGCTCAAGCCTGTAAGCAGGGAAAAGTCAAAATCGGTGAACCTCATCTTTGGCAAGAAAACGAGATGTTCAAGAATGAGAGTGTAACGATCATTAACCTACCTACCAAAAAGCATTGGAAAAACCCTTCTGAATATAGCTATGTTGAAGCAGGCCTGAAATGGCTCAAGAAATTCCTACTGGACAAGCCAAATTCTACAATTACACTTCCAGCTTTAGGGTGTGGACACGGAGGTTTGGATTGGAACAAGGTACGACCATTGATCAAGGATTATTTGGTTGATTTAGATTCCACGATTTTAGTCTTTGAGCCAAAGTCCTCTACTGATTTTGATGGAAACAATGTCGATGACGACACTCTGCTTGAAAAAGGCATTTTACGTATTTGTCCGAATGACAATAATTTCCCTAAGCGATTAAATAATAGGGCAGTTGATTGTATCTATCTCAAGTCGAAAAAATCAGTTTTTGAGGGGAAGCTGCTATCACTTATTGTCGACTCAAAAGCAGACGAGCGGGAAAAAAGTGCGGTATTGAAGTGCATTGAAGTTTTTCCGCGAAATGGAATAACCTATTTCCTGGGTTATGGGAGTAGTTTTGAGGCCGATGTCGCAAAGGAATTACTAGCTAAAAAGGCAAATATTCTGTTGGCTTTGCCTTATGGGATCGGAGAACTTAAAGTAAGAAAAGACTTGAAAGAGTTTTGGGATGAGAACTTAGTTTCTCTGATCAGCCTGAATTCTTACAATAAAAAGTGGCAAATCAATCAGAGCATTGAAGCTCTTAAGCTACGTATAAGTCTATCTGATGCCTTGCTCATTACCAATTATAAGCTGCAATCAATAAGCAAGTTTGAGAGTGACTTTTTAAATTCATTTGGGTTCATTTTTTATATCAACTACTGGAATGAAACAAAAGATTTTTACGCGAGAATCTCTGCTAAAAAAATTGGTCGAAAACGAGATACTCATCAGCCTAATATTCAACCTATCTTCAATTTACTTGAGTCGAACGAATATGCTTCCGAATAACTTTGACTATTTTCTTCAGCAAGAAAACTGGTACGAGAGAAAGAAACAAGCACGATTATTCTCGCAAATTGTAACCCTTTAGGTTTTATTAAGTGTCCTTTAAAAGGCGGGTGGGATGAAGGAATCGCGGGGATGCGTCTGCCTTGTGCGGCTGGCCGATTATTGTTCGTACCCGCAAGGCATGCCGCACAACCCCTCACGAATCTCGCAAGCTCGATTTCCTTATTGCTCATCAGAGCAAAGCGCGTAGGGAGGCACAATCGCGCTGGGCGGTGGGCCTGCGGGCTGAGGTTATTGTGCCTTGAATTCTTTGTTTACTTTCTGTTTCAAGACAGAAAGTGAAAGCCCAGCGGCTTGAGCCAATAATGTACTTTCAATTACAATATTTTTTTAGCTTAGAAATAAGATGAGATTACAGAGAAGCAAGTTCCCATTTCTTTATGAGCGTGACTTTGATTGGCTTATAGCTGCAAATGGAACAGGAGAGGAGATACCTTTTACAAAAGAAGATATCAATGATGTCCTTCATGATAAGGACCTAATTAGAGATTACTTCTCAATAGTGCTTCTGGAGAAGCATCAAGACCTTTTTGATAAGATCGACATCAAAGAAATCCTACAGCATTGGATGCATTTTCAAAATGATCAAAGCTATTTGGTCATGAACAATTATGCAGAATCTATTCTGATCGAATATGACTCTAAAAATGCCGAATTCTTTTTCCATGTATACAAAGAAGGTGCAGTGGTATGTATGTTTAGCGTCTCTGAAGAAGACCTAAAGCGAACAATGGGGTTTACAGGTGATTATTATTACTCCAAAATGCTATCTGAGCAACAATACTTTGATCTCAAACACAAAATCCTTCGGATATTTAAAATATCATATGCCATCAAACACTTTGCGCCAACGGAAGTAAAGATTGTCCATGATAAGAATCGTAGGGTTCAAATGGGTAAAGGAAAAGACAATAAAGTCACTGCAGATACAGGCTTACTTGTCCATGTAAACATTATCGATTCCTCATACTTAACCACTATAATCCATGTTGATGCGACCAATGTTCGGGGTCATTTCAGATTACAGCCTTATGGCTCTAACAATATGGAAAGGAAGCTCATCTGGATCAATCCATATGAAAAAGGTGCATATAAAAGAACTGCAAAGAAATTAGATTCAGGTTCTTAAGGTTAGACAATGCGCTTGCTATCATGTGTTTTGACAGGCAAATTCCTAAGGCCTGAGAATTGAATATTTGAAGACAATCTATACCACAGATCCTACACAGAAAAATAGAGCATTAGCTTTTGCACGGTAAGGCTGTGTATCCGTTACTGAGAGTTAGAAGTTAATTAGCTATGGAATAAGAGAACAAGCGGTTGGCAATGCTGGCCGTGTTTTGCTTAACATACGAACTGTCTAAAACTAGAGCTGAGCATTTTCATGTATAAAGATTGACCTAAGCGATACCGTAATTCCCTTAACATAAAACCTAACGTTATCGTACTGGTGTAGCGATAACTGGTTTTATATTAAATACTTCGCTCTGCTCGTATTACGGGAATTACTATATGAGTGTTATATAATTTATATTATGTTAAATACATTGAGTTTAAATAAGGGGAAGTCTCCTTCCCCTTATATTTCTATTTCTTAGTTACCGCCTTCTAAAGCATCTAGTCTGTCAAGGATGGCATCCCTCTTCTCATCCATTCCTAACTGATCGTAGATAGTACTCAAAGGTCTTAGAGAATATACATCATTAGGATCAATCTCAATGGCCTTCTCAAAGTATGGTTGAGCTTCTTTGAATTTCTCCAAAGCCTGATTCTTAAGTTGCTCATACTTATTGTTGTCATCTACTTCATTGTTGGCTTTGGTCATTAAGTCAGCGCCTTCGTTGTAGATAGCAGAACCTGCTACGTAGATAGCTTCGCCATAATTAGGATCTAGCTCAATAGCTTTCTTAGCATTCTCTAAAGCCGAAGCATAATCTTCAGAATTCCACTGTAGGTAAGCCAACATGTAATAAATGTTCTTTGGAGCACCACCAGCAGCTACAATCTGCTTAAGACCTTCAATAGCCTCTTCCATTTTGTCGCTGGCAATTAGCACATCAACTTCCCACTGACGGTAAAGATCCTCTTCTGGGAACATCTCCTGTCCTTGCTTAAGCATCTCAATGGCTTCATCATAAGCTTCTGCTTCAACAAGGCTGGTAATTACCTGATTCAAGGCATAACCCTTGTTTTCATACTCCTCTTCAGAAGCAACAACCTTTCTGTAAGCCGCAATAGCTTCTTCATCCAAACCAGCATTCTCTGCAGCATAACCTACAAAGAAGTCTTTAGTGATGTCTGTATTGATTTTTGTAGCCAAAAGAAGAAACTCATAAGCAGTTTTAAAGTCCTCAGCATCCATGGCCTTGTTGGCCTCATCTAAGAGCACAGTCTCCAATGCACCAAGCATTTGTCCACCATAAGGTTTGTTAGGATCAGCCGGGTTAGATACCGCTGCTTCCATGATTTTCTCTTTTGTTTTATCATCAGCAAGCTCCATGGCCTTAGTGTAGGCATCGTAGCTCTTATTGGCATCTTCTACACTTGTTCTATCACTATTATAGAATTGAGTAATGTAGATATCTCCTAAAAGAATGTAAGCGTCCACAGCTGTCTCGGCATCTTGTGTTGCCTGAGTAGCCAAGGTAATTGCGTTAGCAAATTCATCCTTTTTAAAGCTCTTATCTGCCTCCTTTAGGACTTTCTTTTGCGCGAATACTCCCACCGCCAAGAATGAAAGTACAACAGTTAAAAACAGTTTCTTCATGAGTATTTAGTCTAATTTTAGTTTCAAATTGTTATTCAGTAGCGTCTGATTCTGGTGCATCAGCACTTTCATTATTTTCATTTTCTGAAGAATCTATAACCTCTTCATCTTCAGCTATTTGCTCTATCTTCTCTACAGAAGAAATTTGATCTCCCTCCTGCAGTCTGATGAGCTTCACTCCTTGTGTTGCCCTACCCATTACACGCAGGTCTTCCACAGAAATTCGTATGGTAATACCAGACTTGTTGATAATCATCAAATCGTCAGTATCAATCACTTCTTTAATGGATACTAAGTTACCGGTTTTTTCAGTAATGTTAATGGTCTTAACACCTTTACCACCTCTTTTGGTAATGCGGTAATCTTCTATTGGAGAACGCTTTCCGTAGCCTTTCTCAGAAACGACTAACAGGTTAGCGTCTTCTCTAGCTACACATACCATGCCAATAACTCTATCGTCATCACCTTCAAGGCTCACACCTCTCACACCGGCAGCTGTTCTACCCATTGAGCGAACATCGCTTTCATGGAAGTGAACAACTTTACCCGACCTCTTCCCTATGATTATGTGATTATCGCCATTAGTAAATTTCACTTCCAACAGTCTATCGCCTTCATTGATGGTAATAGCGTTGATTCCGTTGGTTCTAGGTCTTGAATAAGCCTCTAGCGAAGTTTTCTTAATGGTACCCGATTCGGTACACATCACCACAAAGTGATTATTCACATAATCTTCGTCTTTCAAGTCCTCTACATTGATTACGGCACGGATTTTATCACCCGGCTCAATGTTGATGAGGTTTTGTACAGGACGACCTTTAGAAGTCTTGCTTCCTTCAGGCAGCTCCCATACCTTCTTCCAGAACACTTTACCAAACTCAGTAAATATGAGCAGGTAATTGTGGGTCATTCCGGTGAATAGGTATTCTGTGAAGTCGTCTTCCTTGGAACCCGCTCCTCTTGAGCCTACTCCACCTCTGCCCTGCGTTCTGTATTCAGAAAGCAGCGTTCTTTTGATATATCCCTGATGAGAAATGGTAATCAGCATTTCTTCATTCGGAATCATATCTTCCGTAGTGAAGTCTTCCGCTGAATGAACGATGTCTGTTCTACGCTCATCACCATAACGATCTTTGATTTCGATCAGCTCATCTTTGATAATACCCATTCTCAGTTCTTCTTTTTCAAGAATCTCCTTCAACTTGGTAATGAGCTCCATAATCTCGTCATACTCCTTCTTGATCTTGTCTCTTTCAAGACCTGTCAATCGCTGAAGTCGCATTTCAAGAATGGCTTTGGCTTGAATTTCAGACAAGCCAAATTTCTCTATCAAACCATCTTTGGCTATTTCCGGATCTCTGGAAGCACGGATCAGGTTGATCACCTCATCCAGGTTGTCCAGCGCAATCAGATAGCCCTCGAGGATATGAGCACGCTTCTCCGCTTCATTCAGTTCATACTGAGTTCTGCGAATTACCACTTCATGTCTGTGGTCTACATAATTCTTAATTAAGTCCTTAAGGTTCAGCGTGTATGGCCTTCCTTTCACAAGGGCCACGTTGTTCACACCAAAAGAAGACTGGAGCTGAGTATACTTGTACAAGTTATTCAGCACCACATTGCCAATAGCATCTTTCTTCAGCTCATAGACAATTCTCATACCGCTTCTATCCGACTCATCGCGGATATCAGAGATACCTTCAATTTTCTTTTCATTGACTAAGGCCGCTGTCTTTTCGATCATGCTAGCCTTGTTGACCTGATAAGGAATTTCTGTAACGATGATCTGCTCTCTGCCTGTTTTGGTTACTTCAATATCAGCCTTGGCACGAAGAACAATACGCCCCCTACCCGTTTCAAAGGCCGATTTCACACCGGTATAACCATATATGGTTCCTCCGGTTGGGAAGTCAGGAGCAGTCACATACTGCATCAATTCCTCAATAGTGATATCATTATTATCAATGTAGGCAATGGTTCCATCAACCACCTCGGTGAGGTTGTGAGGTGCCATGTTAGTGGCCATACCTACAGCAATTCCGGAGCTACCATTTACCAACAAACATGGAAGCTTACCCGGCAATACAGTTGGCTCTTTCAGAGAGTCATCAAAGTTGAATTGAAAATCAACAGTGTCTTTGTTGATGTCGGCCAGCATTTCATCAGCAATACGCTTTAGCCTTGCCTCCGTATAACGCATAGCTGCTGGAGAATCACCGTCAATGGATCCGAAGTTACCCTGGCCATCAACCAATGGATATCGCAGAGACCACTCCTGTGCCATACGCACCATGGTGTCGTATACAGATGAGTCTCCGTGCGGGTGGTATTTACCCAACACCTCTCCTACAATTCTTGCTGATTTTTTATAAGGTTTGTTCCAGTTAACGCCTAGGTCGAGCATTCCGTAAAGAACCCTTCTGTGTACTGGTTTTAGTCCGTCTCGGACATCTGGTAGTGCTCTTGAGATAATCACCGACATGGAGTAGTCGATGTACGCACCCCTCATCTCATCTTCTATGTTGATAGGGATGATAGTTTCCTTGTCTCCTTCTGCCATAAATTGGTTAAAAAGTCCGTTTAATTCAAAGGCGCAAGATACTAAATTATCTTGGTCTAAACGGCTATTTTGACAGGTTTAATTACCGTTTCCTCCCCCTTTTTTCGACTTCTTTCCCTTAATGATTGGGAATGAGGAACCTTTGGTTTTTCGGTTGAGCCCACGCTGCCCGTAAAGCGGATTTTGCTTCTTATAAAATGGCCTGCCACGGTACATTTTTCCATTGAAAACGTGCTCCATCTGAACCATATGAGCAGCATACCTATTGCGAGGATACACAGGGTATTTCAATAAAAGCCCAAGGTCTATACTGAAGATGGCATATTTATGCTGAGTAGAAACAAATTCGTTGGCCAAAGTATAGCTTCTCATCTCTACTGCAGGACGAATATAGCCTTTGAAGTACTTGGAGAATTTGGTCTGAAACATAACACCCACATTAAAAAACGGCTCATAATTGATGTTGTCCGAATTATTCAACGATTCTTTGATTTTCCATACGCCTCCATACACATCAGCCAGCATGGAGAAATCGCCAAAAGTGTAGAAGTTGTAGGTAACAGATGCGAACATTTTGGTGGTCGATATCTTGGTGGTAGGCAAAGTATATCTGCGCAACAACGGATCTACATCTTGTTCGGAGCTCGGATGCCTGAACTTATGAGCCCCCCATCCTATGCCGCCTCCAATTCTGAGTAAGTCATCTTCCAGGTACTTCTTCTCTCCTGTTTGCTTAAAATGTGCCTTATCGAGCTTTTTCAGGCTGAATGAAAGCCTCAAAGTCAGTGGGTTATAACGGCCGGAGTTTTTGTAAACGAAGGAAGCGGTATCTGTTCTTACAATTTGGCTGTCATCGTCTATTCTGGCAATGTCTACTTCAGTGAACCCGTTGAACCAATTAGAATATGCCACTGTGGGTTGAACCGAAGCCTCTTCTCCTAAGGGAACTATATAGAGCAAGTCGTTTCTGGGATTCCTAATGACTGAAACACCTTCTAGCGGATTCTGATAAGAAAAATAGCCGTAGCTCTTCTCAATACTCAGGTTGAAGCGATTGAGCATTTTACGCACAGGACTGACCAATTGCCTTTCCATGGCCTTTTGGCGTTCCTCAGGAGTAACAGCTTCTTCAAGAACAACCCCCTGAACATTGTCCTTCTTTTTCTTTTTTCGGAATTGAGCGTCTGCCTGAGACAGTGAACCTGTCAGGACAATAAGTATTAGTAAACAACGAAATATGCGACTCAAGCGAAAGCTTTTTCAATTATAAAGACAAACCTATTCAATTATTATGGAATGGGAGAGAAAATAGATATCAGACTTCAGTCTTCAGACGTCAGACGTCAGATTTCAGACCTCAGATTTCAGACTTCAGACTTCAGAATTCAGACTTGAGATGGTAAGAGGAAAGATATGGAGTATGGCTAGGAACTCATAAACCAAAAAAAAGACTGCCGAAGCAGTCTCTTTCCGTTTTTAGTATGTTAAGGTTGATTAAGGTTATTCTTGAACAAGTTCTGCCATAAAGCTATCAATTTTAGCTTTAGCATCGCCTCCAGAAGCATAAGCCTTCTTTACAGCGTTATATTTTGAAGCACCAAGGCTGTGCTTAGCCAAAGTAGTCACCACAGTTCCTGCAGCTTTCTTCTTAGCATCGATTTGCTTGTTTACCAAAGTCATGAATTGAGTTTCCCACGCCTGAGCAGGCTCTCCTTTCTTGTCAGACAACTCCTGAAATCTCTGACCAGTCATTCCCTCTTGTTTTTCGATCAATTCATTAACCATTGGGCTAATTTTATCAGTAATGGATTTTTGAGCCAATAGAATAACAGCGTAATCTTTGTAATCCTGATCGGTCAACTCCTCTTGAGCCTGTGCAGATACAGACACCAATGCGAAACAAACAGCGGCTAGAACAACTTGTGATAGTCTTTTCATGATTTTTTGATTTTTAGTTTTAATGAAAGGTCAGCGCTCCTTTCAGACAGTTTAGTAGTTTAGTTATAGTTTACAGCGTTACAAGAAAAATGATTTGTAACTAAGATACAAATGAAAATACGCCAAATTTGTTTTCAAAGGCCTTATTTAAATCGCAATTAACAGAATTTGATATATAATCATCCAAAATGAAGAAAGTTTATTACCTATCTACCTGCGACACCTGTAAAAGAATAATGGGTGAATTGAATCTTGAAGGATTTGAAAAACAAGACATCAAAACCGAAGCCATTACCCCTACCCAGATTGAAGAAATGAAAGTATTATCGGGTAGCTACGAAAGCCTATTTAGTAAGATAGCCAGAAAATACCGAGCGCTGGGACTGAACGACAAGAACCTTAGCGAAGAAGAGATGAAGAATTACATTCTGGAAGAATACACCTTCCTCAAAAGACCTGTTTTCATCATTGATGATCAAATCTTCATCGGCAATAGCAAAAAGAATGTTGAAGCTGTGAAAGAAGTCATTGGTCAGTAGACATTAGTCAATGGTCATTTGAGACGAATGACCATTGACTAATGACCAGTTTGCTGCTTATCAAACTCCCCAGCCTTTAGTCTGGCAAAGTAATCTTTTGAGGCCGCCCAGGCTTTTGGCGCAAGAATTACAGCTGACACCATTGTAGGAATAGCCATTAAGGCAAAACTGCTATCGATCAGGTTCACTACAAAACCGAGAGAAGTTACGGCTCCAATAATAATGGTACCGATATACAGGTAGTTGTATAGGTTACCTCTTTTCACACCAAACATAAACGACACACACTTTACTCCATAATAAGAGTATGAAAGCAATG
>JABXIP010000270.1 GCA_013373005.1 Cytophagia bacterium
GCCATATCTACCGAACCAAAAGCCGTGATAAGTACTACTACAGCAGATGGATCGATTTCAAGGATTTTATCTAACCAATGAAAGCCTTCCTGACCTGAGTTAACATCCTGCGTGAAGTTCATGTCTAGCAGAATCACATCGTACGATTCATTCTTGAGCAGGTCTGGAATAAGAGTAGGGTCCTTTTCTAGATCAATTTGACCAAAATGGCGTTTCAGGAAAATGCGAGCTGCTTTAAGCAGGTCTTCGTTGTCGTCTATAATGAGTATGCGTCCTGTTTTCATATTCTAAATGTTTCGGCCTTTTACCTTAGCCGGACTTACCGTCATTCCCGTGAAAACGGGAATCTTTATCGGCTTTAGGTTCCATAATAAGATTCCCGCCTGCGGGGGAATGACTTTCTACCCCTAAATCCCCTAAAGGGGACTTGTAATCTGTGACGATAGTTTATCGCTCACCCTTTAGGGTCGGGGTAAAAGCTTTGCAAATCAATTCACCTATCTCAATATACACAAATACTACCGTCCGTCAGCGGACGGCAAAGTTCGTTAGCGAATAGTTTATTGCACAATTCAATATGTAACTCTTTGATATTCTGTGTCTTTTGGTTTGGTATGGTGCTTGGAAAGTGATTGGTGGAATTAAAATAACTTATGATGCACAAAAAACTGATACTACTCATTCTATTCGTTTTGCCTTGTTGGGCCACCGCCCAGAGCCTTTCCGGTTTTCAACTTAATGCAAGGGCAAGTCACTTAGTCTATTTGGAAAATAATGATCGTCTATTCTTAAAATCTATTGAAGAGAATAGCTTGCCTGTCTTAATAGATAGCGGTCTCTCTCAAAGCGAAAACACCATACTTCGAACCTGGAACCGGAAGGGAGATGTTTTTATATATGAAAAGGGAGGAGACTTTTATACTTACTCCATACAGACTAAGCTGACTGATAAAATAGATTTGCCGAATACATTTGGTCTATTTAAATATTACAGAATAGACCAGGTAGCGGCAACTGATCATAGTTTGTTTTTCTCTGCCAAGAACAATGAAGCTGACGAGCATTTTAGCCTCTATCAGTTGGATATTCAATCAAAAAGCACAAGTAAGCTTTTAGAGCTAGATGGAGAGGTGGCCAATATAACGCTCTCTAATGATCTGGAAAGACTTGCTTTTACAAGCTATCAATACTTTGATGATATGTATCATAGCAAACTTCATTTGTTTAGCTTGAATAATGAGTTTGAAATGATTTCATCTCCCATGATTGATAACGTTTTCTATTCTCATTTGAGCTTTTCTCTTGATGGTAGAGTTTCCCTAAGAAATATGGATGGATCGGCTTATGTAGGGGCTTATGATATTGATGAGAAACAAATTGATATCACCCCGATAGAGCTGAGTTCTGGTCAGTATTTGCTTGGTTTCGAGGGCGATAATTATAAGGTTTTGACAATGGGTACTTCAGGCAGAACTTATTCAATTCTCGATAAATCTTTTAATAAGATTGAGGATGTAAGTGGAAGCTCAAACCTTTCTCTCATAGGCTATTTAAATGAGAGTTTTTTCATGACCGAAGAGAGTGGAATTACACCTAAGTCTTTGTTTCGATATGATCCCAAAGAAGAAGACAAGGAGTTAATCGTTTCTTTCACGGACGAAAACCCCTTGTCAGACAATCGTTATGAAGTTATCACTTATGAGGATTTAACAGGAAAGGATAGACAAGCCTTTCTTTACTATCCTGATGGACACACTGACGAAAAATTCCCAACGCTATTAATGAACTATGGAGGCTATAGAGACAAATATCCTGACATGAGCTACTTCTTAAATCAGTTGGTGTTTCCTATGCTAAAGGAAGGTTTTGGCATTGTTCTGTTGAATACCAGAGGGGTGAATTCTGAGAGATTAGGAGAGGGTTATGGACAGTTTCAGATGGAAGATACCGAAGCATTTATCGAACAGATGAATGGCAAAATACCTGTGGATTTTGAGAGGTTAATACCTGTTGGTCATAGTCATGGAGCCACAATGGTCTATTACTATTTAACGCACTCTAATCAATTTTCCGGAGGTATAGCAATTAACGGTGCTGCCGATTGGATTGAACAGGCCAAGTTGGAGAGAATGACTGGGCTACCTGGAGAAATGGGAGGAACGCCAAGCGAAAAGGTGGAACTGTATAAGCAGGCATCACCTTTAGAGCAAATTGATCATGTTGTAAGTCCAATGCTCGTATTTAGTGGAGGAAAGGACACACAGATTCCTTACCAGATTAACAGTCAGTTGTTTGCTACCAAGGCTAAGGATTTAAGCCTGAAGTTGGAATATATTCATTTTGATGATCAAGGGCATTTAATTGAAGGGGCGGACAATCTCCAACTTATGAGCAGAGAGATTCGAGAGTTTCTTACACAATGGAGAAACTAGATATGCTTTCTACTCTGCCGTCCGCTGGCGGACGGCAGAGTTCGTCAGCGAATAGTAGGTAAAATTGATTTCCTTATTATGTATTGATAATCAATAAGTTAAGTTTGGCACAAGGCTTGGAAAGAAAGTGTAAGGTTAGAGTCCAACGGTCAAAATAAATATTCAAACATGCTACTCAATTTTCTTAAAACAGCACTTAGGTTCTTAGCCAAAAACAAAGGCTATACTTTCATCAATATTATGGGGCTTTCATTAGGAATGGCGGCCTTTATTTTACTTTCTCTATTTGTAGAAAAGGAGTTTAGCTACGATAAGTCGTTCTCTCAAAAGGAGCTGGTTTATCAGGTTTTTTTGCAGGATACCACGAAAGACAGAGGGGGGAATCCTTATCCTCAGACCATGGCTCCAATGGGGCCTTTGATGGTAGATGAAGTTCCGGAAGTCATCGACCATGCTAGGTTTGGGAAAATGACCAATAAGGTGTTGAAAATGAACAGCAACAAGTTCCTTATTGACAAGCTTTATTATACCGATGAGGCCGTAGTAGACTTTTTCGATCTAGAGGTTATGAGTGGCACATTGAGCCTTGGCTTAGACGACCTGCTTGTATCTAGATCAGAAGCAGTAAGAATATTCGGTTCGGTAGAGGGTGCCATCAATCAGAAAGTTGAGGTAGTAGATTTCAAGAGCTTTACCATAAAAGGGGTATTTGAAGATATTGCAGAGAGCTCTCATGTGACTTTCAATTACTTGTTTTCCTTCGAAAATGCCAATGATGCTTTTTTCTCTGGTGCAAGCTTTAAAATGGATAGAAGTGTAATGGACTGGGGAGTGGTTTCCGCATTCCCATTATACATTAAACTGTCAGGTACTGAGCTTGACTTAGCCGCAGTAAAGAAGAAAATGGAGGTGGCTTTTGAGCCTCATGTGAAAAACAGAGTGATAGATCTGGTTAGACTGGATGAGATTTATTTCTCAGACCTCAATGGCAAGTACTTCGATAGAGGAGGGGAAAAATCCTCCGTTCATCTTTATCTGATCATTGCGCTTATTATTTTGGCTGTGGCCATTATCAATTATATGAACCTGGCTACCGCACGCTATTCCAAGAGGTCTAAGGAAGTGGGTATTAGAAAAACGGTTGGTAGCCATAGATGGCAGATGGCGGGCCAGTTTTTCCTTGAATCAATCGTCCTCACATTCATTTCCATGGTACTGGCCATATGCTTTGTGGAAGCCATAGCACCTATGTTCTCAAGCTATTTGGGCAAGTCTATTGATCTCGACTACTCTCAGCCGACTACTTACCTGTTTCTCATTGGGTTAATTGCTGTAACAGGCTTTTTGGCCGGTATTTATCCATCAGTTTATCTGTCCAGATTCAATCCAATACAGGTTTTGTCCGGTAAAATTACGCAAGGCAAAAGTGGCTCCATCTTTAGAAAGGTGCTCGTAGGGTTTCAGTTCTTCATTTGCCTGGGCTTAATCTCGGTTACTCTGATTGTACTTGGGCAATTCAGACATATGAGCAATATCGATCTGGGTTTTGACGAAGAGCAGATAGTTGGAGTGGCCATGAAGGATAAGAATTTGGCCGATAACTACGAAAACTTCAAAAATGAACTTACGCGAAATGCAGGCATTGAGTCTGTAGTTGGTGTTGCTTTCTCTGTTTTCGATGGAGTTACCAGCTTTTATGTAACTCCTGAAGGAAAGGAGGAGGATATGCCGGTAACGCTGATGCAGGTAGAGCCAGAATTCCTCACTCATTTGGGTATTGATATGAAAGCTGGTGAAAGACTGGATGAAGCTACTGATAGCGAGATTAAGAAGAGAGTAGTTATTAATGCCACAGCACAGGAAGCATTTGGTTGGGATGAAGCGGTAGGTAAGACACTCTTGGGAAGAACAGTGGTAGGCGTAACCAAGGATTTCATCTACGGATCGGCAAAGAATGAGATTGCTCCTTTAATGATAATGTCTAACGAATCTGGTTTTGAGTATGCTTATGTGAAACTAAGCGGAGGCAATGTTCAATCTGCCATGGCTCATCTGGAGTCAGTTTTTAATCAGTTTTCGCAAGAGTATCCTTTGGAATATCAGTTTCTGGATGATGCATTTGCTCAGAAATATGAGAAGGAAGAAAAACTCTCTCAGATATTCAGCGCTTTTACCTTCCTGGCCATTATTGTGTCTGGTTTGGGTATTCTAGGGCTTTCGATTTTCATCGCTGAATCGAGAATTAAAGAAATTGGAATTAGAAAGGTATTAGGTGCAAAGACCACCCAAATTGTGTGGTTGCTCAACAGCAATATCACACTCCTGATTATACTGGTTTCCATCATTACACTGCCGCTGGTTTATTACTTCATGAATCAGTGGTTAGAAGAGTTCAGCTTCAGAATATCCATAACTGCCTTCACGCTACTGGCGCCTTTGGTCTTGTTGTTAGCTGTGGTGTGGACGATTTTGATCTACCAATCAATGAAATCGGCCAAGGCAAATCCTGTGAACGCACTTAGAACGGAATAAAGGTCAACTAATGAATTATTTACTGACTAATAAAAGACATGAATAAACTAACACAATTCCTTAACAGTGGAATGAAGTCGCTCAGAAGGGAGAAGTATTATGCCATGATTAATATTCTGGGCCTGGGCCTGGGCATATTCTGCTTCCTTCTGACTTCACTCTATGTAAAAGACGAGCTTACTCATGATAAGTGGCATAAGAATGCGGAGAACATCTATATGCCGCAACAGCTACTGGAAACCGATCAGGGCTCTATGATGCTTATGCCATCATATGCCATTGGCCAGGCTTGGGTTGATGAAAATCCGGGAGTTAAAGATGCTGTCAATATCAGCAGTGAGCAGCATAAAGACTATGTCATTAATGGAGATGAGTTTAAAACAGAGCAGCTTGTGTTTACCACCAGTGCTCTGTTTAGAATTTTTGATTTTAGCTTAGAGAAGGGAGACGCAACCACAGCTCTTGAACAACCTGACGGTATGGTTATCTCACATGAAATTGCCAGAAAGCATTTTAAAGGAGAGAACCCCATAGGAGAGTACATAAAGGTTGAAGGCTTGGGTACTTACAAGGTTACTGGAGTGCTTAATCCAATTCCCAGCAACTCTCATTTACAGTTTGAATTCCTGGTGCCAATAGATTTCACTAAAGAGCCTTACAAGGGTGTCGAGAATAACTGGCAATTCGGAAGTGGCTATCACTACTTGTTGGTTGAAGAGAATTACGATTTGAATCAATTAGCCGATGAAACCGCTAAAATGGTGAAGGAACATACCGGAAAAGAAGCTAGCCTTACCTTCCAATTCAATAGATTTTCTGAGCTCTATATGATGGGCAAGTCTATGAGAAACGGAGGTAGTATGTTCGGGGGGCAGGAGAAATATGTGGTCATCTTTAGCATTATCGGGGCACTGATGCTGCTTGTGGCCTCATTCAATTACATTAACCTTACCACCTCGAGGTCATTTGCCAGAGCCAAAGATTTTGCCATCAGAAAAGTGATTGGTGCTTCCAAAGGCAGGTTGGTGGCTATTCAGCTGGGAGAAACCTTCTTCATTGCCTTGTTAGGGCTTGTTGTAGCGGTTATTGCCCTGGAGTTGGCATTGCCATCGATTAATCAGTTGATAGGGACAAACCTGAGTTTGCAGGTAAGTAGAGATCCTTCCGTATTAATACTTCCTGCCGGAGTTTTGCTTTTGGTCATGCTATTGTCGGGATTGTATCCAGCTCTAATAGGAAGCCGATTCAATCTATCTTCCAGCTTAAAAGGAAAAACGCCTAACTCCAAAGGTGCATTGATTAGAAAAGCGCTCATTGTTATTCAGTTTACCATATGCACAGGAGTACTTGCTAGCGCTCTGATCATCCGTTTTCAAGCCAAGCACATGATCAATATTGATTTGGGATACAATGCCCAAAACATTATCAGTATTGATATGAGGAAAAACGGAGTTTATGACAAGATGGAAGCCCTCAGGAATGAGCTCCAAAGATCATCGATTATAGAGGATTTAGCCTCAGGCCCAATTCCCAAAGGGGGAGGCGCTATGATTATTGATGTAGGAGAAGAGGGCAGTAAAACACAGCAATTCTTTGGGTATGCCGCTGCTGATAAAGGCTTTGTCAGAATTGCCGGATTAGAGATGATTGCCGGGAATTCCTTTGAGAATGTGGAAGAATCGAGGTTAGAAAACGGAGTCATTGTCAATGAAGCTGCAATTGAATTATTAGGCTTATCGGCAGAAGAAGCCATCAACAATAAAATTCCAGATACCCAAATGACCATTGTGGGTATCATTAAAAACTATCATACCAGCTCTGCGAAATCTAAAATTGGACCTCAGATCATATACTACAACAAGGATCAGCTAGCCAATGTGTTGATCAGGTTTAAAGCGGGAGATCAGGAAAAAGTAGTTGCTTATACTGAATCTGTTTGGGACGAACTCGGAATTACCGTGCCGCTAAGCTATCTGGTTGTGGAAAATGCATTCGACAATGCCTTCAAAAGAGAAGAAGCACTTATTTCCATTTTCGATGGTCTCACTGTTATGCTCATCACCGTTGCTGGTCTCGGTTTATTTGCTTTGGCTGTGTTCGAAAGCCAAATTAGAGAGAAGGAATTGTGTATTCGTAAAGTGCTGGGTGCTAATGCATTATCGCTCCTAAAAAATCTTAATCTTCGGTTTGTTTTACTCATTGCACTGGCGATGGTCATAAGCATTCCCATTACCCAATATTTAATAGGTGGTTGGCTCGATGCTTTCCCTTATAGAATTGAATCAACCGCAACATACTTCATCATAGCTTCTGCCTTTGTGCTTATTCTGGCGGTTGTTATGCTAAGTATTCAGGGTGTAGGCAGTGTGAGGAAAAATCCGGCTGAAGTACTTAGAAATGAATAAAGGTCAGTTTAGAGTTTCATGTTTAAGGTTCTTAGGAAGCAACATGAAACATAAAACTTAGAACATAAAACTAATTCCATGCTTAGAAACTATCTGAAAATCGCCATTAGAAATGTTAGCAAACATAAAGGCTATTCATTTATCAATGTATTTGGTTTAGCAGTTGGTATCTGCTGCTGCTTGCTCATTTTCCTCTATGTAAAAGACGAGTTGACTTACGACAGATATCAGTCTAACATAGACAACATTTACCGCATCAACTCAGAAATTGACTGGTTCGGAAGTAAGGATTTGATGGGTGCTACCAATGCTGTTGAAGCCAAAGAGTATGCTGAGCGAATTCCGGAAATAGTGGCCTTTGCCAGATATAAGAGCACGGCCCTGGTTATTAAGAAAGGAGAGGAATACGTGAATCAATACAATGCGATTCATACTGACCCTGGCACCTTCGAGATTTTTGATCATGTTTTGTTAGATGGCTCATTCGTAGGGGCTCTGGATGATCTGAATTCCATCGTTATATCGCGAAGCATTGCAGAGAAATACTTCAACAAAGTAGATGCTGCAGGTGAAGAAATGAC
>JABXIP010000483.1 GCA_013373005.1 Cytophagia bacterium
GCAGGCTTTTGAGACATGATACAAAGTAAAGCAAATATCGATTCAATGAATTTCAGCGAGGCTGATATTCGCTTTATGCAACGCGCTATTGAGCTAGCGGCTTTAGGCAGAGGACATGTAAGTCCGAACCCAATGGTGGGTTGTGTCATTGTGCACGAAGGAAGAATTATCGGTGAAGGTTGGCATAGAAAGTATGGCGAAGCTCATGCCGAGGTTAATGCCATTAATTCTGTTGAAGACCAGTCTCTACTAACCGAATCTATCTGCTATGTAACGCTTGAGCCTTGTGCGCACCATGGTAAAACACCGCCCTGTGCCGATTTATTGGTTGCTATGAAACTGAAAAAGGTGGTGATAGCCGTGGTAGACTCAAATCCTCTTGTAGGTGGAAAGGGAATAAAAAGGCTGAAGGATGCCGGAATTGAAGTAGAAACCGGATGTTTGGAAGAAGAGGCTCTGGAACAAAATGTGCGTTTCTTCACCATGATGGATAAAAAGAGACCATACATTATTCTCAAATGGGCTGAAACTGCTGATGGTTTTGTGGCCAGGAGCAACTTCGATTCTAAATGGATCAGCAATGAATATTCGCGCAGCTTAGTGCATCAGTGGAGGACTGAGGAAGATGCTATTTTAGTTGGCTCCAATACTGCGGCTTATGACAATCCAAGCTTGAATGTAAGAAGTTGGGTAGGGAACGATCCTCTCAGAATAGTGATCGATAGAAAGCTTAGCCTCAAGAGTGATCTGAATCTATTTGATCAGTCTATTCCTACCATTGTTTATAATTGTCAGAAAACTGGTCAAGAGGGAAAATTAGAATGGGTGAAGTTGGACGAGGCAGAATTTATTGAATCTTTGGTCAAGGATTTAGGCCAACGTAAAGTTCAGTCACTCATTGTTGAGGGTGGAGCGACAGTACTAAAGGCTTTCATTGAAGAGGGGCTTTGGGATGAAGCCAAAGTGTTTGCTTCATCAGTAGAGTTTGGCGATGGCATTCCTGCTCCAAAACTCTCGCAACAATCAACAGTATCTGATGTGATGGGAGATGAGTTGAGAATTTATAAAAGAACTCGGAGCCTTTGAACTCAATTCATGAGTGCTTAGTTACCTTTACACTTCAAATTATTTCCCATGGCAGAAGAACTGATCATCAACAATACCGCTACTAAAGCAGAGAAATACCAAAGTCTAATTCCTCAGGTTGAAGCACTGGTTACGGGAGAACCTGACTTAACGGCCAATCTCGCCAATATTGCTTCGGCACTAAAATACGGTATGGGTTTCTTCTGGGTTGGTTTCTACTTGGTGAAGGAAGATGAGCTGGTACTTGGGCCATTTCAAGGGCCAATTGCCTGCACCCGAATTAGAAAGGGTAAAGGAGTTTGCGGAACAAGTTGGGCTAATGCTGAAACTGTACTGGTTCCTAACGTAGACGAATTCCCTGGTCATATTGCTTGCAGCTCAGATTCCAAGTCTGAGATTGTATTGCCAGCCTTTAAGAATGGAGAAGTAGCCTTGATTCTCGATGTAGATTCAGATCAGATCAATGATTTCGATTCGGTTGATCGGGAATATCTTGAGAAGTTGATGAGGATTGTTGAGAAACTACTTTAATAAGTAAATAAGCTCCATCTGAATTTTCGTTATCTTTAATAATATGACAACGATTACGATAGCTGAGAACATTAACCTCGAGAAGAATCATTTTGAGTCTGTTGAGGAGTTTCAGGCACATCTATTACTCTCAAGGCAAGAAGAAGAATTGAGTGAAGAGCATAAGGCTATTTTGGATGATCGCCTGGAAGAGGAGAAGAACAATCCGAATAACAAGATTACACTCGAAGAACTCAAAAAGAGCATAAGAAGGAGCTAGATGTTAAGCCTTCAAATACGCACACTTGCCAAGAATGATATTCAGGAAATTGTAGACTATTACGATAGCATTTCTCCAAAACTTGCAGACAAATTCCTTCAGCAGCTATACAGTGCTTTTGATCTATTGTTAGATAATCCTCAGCTTTTTCAGCTGAAATATAGAGTGACAAGAGTTCTTTACCTCAAGACATATCCATTTGGAATTCACTACTGGTTTAATGAAAATGAAGTGATCATCTTAGCAGTTATCCATACAAGTAGAAGTCCCAAAATGTGGAAAGAAAGAAGCTGATATTTAAAGCCCTTGTCGGTGTTGTCACCGACAAGATGAAAGAAGCTGATCTTTAGCTTTTACTTATTACAAGGGAATTCAGCAATTACTGTAAGTCCGCCTTTGGTGATTTGCCCATTGGTCACCTTAATTTCAGCATCAAGCGGTAAGAACAGATCTACTCTGGAACCAAATTTAATAAAGCCGAATTCTCTTCCCTGAATTACGCTGTCACCTTCATTGATGTACCACTTAATTCTTCTGGCTGCAGCTCCTGCAATCTGTCTGATCAGGATTTCCACATTCTTGTGAATCTGATAAACCACAGTGGTTCTTTCATTTTCAGTACTCGATTTTGGGTGCCAAGCTACTAAGTACTTACCCGGATGATATTTGAAGTATTTGATCAGCCCTGTAACGGGGTTTCTATTTACATGCACATTTAATGGTGACATGAAAATTGATACCTGAATTCTATCCTTGCCTTTGAAGTATTCGTCTTCCGGTGTAGTTTCTATTACTACCACCTTGCCATCGCATGGTGCCAATATTTGCTTGTCATTCAACTCTATTTTCCTTGCCGGATTCCTGAAGAATTGAAGGAAGAAAAGAAATATGAACAGAGATACTCCGCTGATAATGCCAGTTAAAACATCTCCGAAAGGTGCCAGAATGAATAATCCGGCATGAATAGCTATTAAAATAAAGAAGAGGATCGTAAGCAACCCTCTTCCTTCCTTGTGTATTTTCATAAAATTAAAAACCTCCTCTAAACTTATAGGTCTCAGCTACCTTTTCGATCGCTACTACATAAGCAGCAATTCTCAATGGTATGCTATATTTCTGAGAAGCATTGTAAACTTTGTCGAAGGCATCTTTCATAATTCTGTCAGATCTTCTGTTTACTCTCTCGCGAGTCCACTTATAACCTAAACGGTTTTGAACCCACTCAAAGTATGAAACGGTTACACCACCGGCATTGGCCAGAATATCTGGCACAGCCATAATGCCCTTTTCATTAATTACTTTGTCTGCTTCAGCAGAGGTTGGTCCGTTAGCTCCTTCTACGATTAGCTTCGCTTTGATGTCGTTTACGTTTCCAAGGTGAATTACATCTTCAATAGCAGCAGGTACTAATACATCTACATCGAGTGTCAACAAATCTTCTGGTTTGTCCAGAAGGGTAGCTCCTTGAAAGCCTTCAAGGGTTCCTTTGTTATCATCTCTGTAATCAATGGCCTTCTTAATGTCTATTCCTTTTTCATTGAAATAAGCACCAGAAATATCACTGATTGAAACTACAGTACAGCCTCTTTCCTCCAAAAGTAGAGCCGCAAATGAACCTACATTACCAAATCCTTGCACAGAAATAGTGGCGTGGTAAGGATTGATTTTCAGTTTTTCCATAGCTGCCAACGCAGAAACCATAACACCACGTCCGGTAGCTTCAACACGGCCTAATGAGCCGCCAAGTACCAATGGTTTACCCGTTACAACAGCATTGACTGTGGTTCCCATAGAGCGTGAGTACTCATCCATCAGCCAGGCCATTTCTCTCGGGCCGGTTCCCATATCAGGAGCTGGTATGTCCCTGTCGGGACCAAAAACGCCAGACATTGCTTGCGTATAGGCACGGGTCAATCTTTCGATTTCTCCTGCCGACATTTCTCTTGGGTTGCATTTAATACCACCCTTCGCACCACCATAGGGAATATCCACTACGGCACACTTCCACGTCATCCACGCGGCAAGAGCTTTCACTTCATCCAAATGAACGTCCATTGCATAACGAACGCCTCCTTTAGATGGGCCCAGAATGTTTGAGTGAATCACACGGTGACCTTCGAACACTTGAATGGAACCATCGTCCATGGTAATGGGGAGTGAAACAGAAACTTGCTTTGAGGGTGACTTTAAAACATTATATACTTGTTCGTCCAGTCCCAGCACCTCGGCTGCTATATTGAACCTGGACATCATTGACTCGAAAGGATTTGATTTATCCTTAATCGGAGCCGGTTCTATGTAACCCATAGGGATTATTTTGTTTAAGACGGGTCAAAATTAAGGAAAATTTACCCGAATATGTCCAACAAAAACGGCCTAATTTTCCCTATTAAAGTATCAAATGGAGATATGCGGTGGTAAATGGCAAGCTTAGCAATAGTCCATCAAATCTATCGAGAAAACCACCATGACCTGGTAAAATTGAGCCTGAGTCCTTTATAGCAAGGGTTCTCTTGAAAAGTGATTCTACTAGATCACCTATTGTACCAAACACAGCGGTTACCGCACCAAGCCCTAACCACTCTGTTAAGCTCAGTTGTCCAAAGAAATAATAGAAACAATAAGCAATAACCGAGGCAAGTATGAGGCCTCCAATACTGCCTTCCCAGGTTTTGTTGGGAGATACTTTTTCGAATAGTTTCCTTCGGCCGAAGGCTTTTCCTGCAAAATAGGCCCCTGTGTCATTGGCCCATTGTAGAAATAGAATTCCCAGTATCAGTTCATATTGATAGGAACCGTTGAGGAAGCCAACAGAATGAATTAATGAAAGTGGCAGGGCTATGTAAGCAACGCCAAATACAGATATCGCTGTGCAGTTAAGAGCGTGTGTGGTTTTTAATGACTGAAGTGGGTAAATAAATACCGTGGCGAACAAGGCTGGTAGTAGCCAGAATAGTTTTGTTGAAAGGCCGAGTTGGAAGTAGCAAAACACCGCTGCAAACAAGATTAGTGAAAAGCTCAAACCCCAAACTTCATAAGGATTTCTTCCTGCTTGTTTGCTCAATCCATAAAACTCCTTGAGGCTTAGCAACATTATGATACCAAAAATGGCTGCGAAAGACCAGGGAGAAAGTACTGTGGCTGCAATGATGGCGCCTACCCCTAAAATACCGGTAATTGCTCGCAGGGCAAGGTTATTCATGGTTGAAGCTAATCTGTTCGTCAATGATTTTAAGAGCGCGCATGACACTGTCTGGGTTTACTTTTACTTCTAACTGACCAATTTTATAGGAATGATCTTGCAGGTTGAAGACAATAGCAGCCAGACCTGCGTTGTTCAAAACGTCTTTTACAATTTCTGCCTGATGTGGAACGGAAGTCACATAAACGGTTTGCCAACTACTCACTCTGATGAATTTGACCGAAGATACTGATTTCTAAATATAACCATGATAGCAATGAAAACTACAGCCGCGAATACCTGTCCATATACTGGAAAGGTTTCGGTGTCGTCAAGGTTTAAGTCGCCTTCAGAGAATTGAGCCGCATAGGCCATGGTTACTCCAATACCATTGTTAAGAGCATGCGCAATAATTGGGTACCAGATGTTGCCAGACCATACATAGAGGTAACCGAATACGGCTCCGAGCATCATTCTTGGCACAAGTCCGAAGAATTGCATGTGAATGGCTCCGAATATAAATGCACTCACCCAAATGGCGATATGAGGATTTTTTGTCCATCTATGAAGGCTGTTTTGCAGCACTCCTCTGAACATGATTTCTTCTCCAATTCCGGGTAAAATGGAGATGACCAACATACCTAATAGGTACTCACCAAAATGGCTGAAATTGGTGAATTGCTCTGTCATTGCTGCCGCCTGATCTTCTGTTTCTCTTGCCCATTTTTCAAAGCCGGCCATGAATTCAGGGAACTTGAAATTCTCATTCCATTCAATGAAATAAGAGTTCACTATCATGAAGGTGAAAGTGCCCAGGGCTGTCAGAATAAGGGGCAACAGGCTAATGCTTTTTTCGGTACTTAGGCTCGATAGTTTTTTATTGGCTATTGTTTTTAGATAGAACCAAGGAGTTACAAAAGTGAAAAGCAGCGTGTAAAAAACTTGCGAGATAAGAGCCTGAGATAAGCTGACGCTTTCGTAAAGGATGTTCGGGTTTTCTATGATTTCACCTATCGAGACCCCGTTCATTACCGCCATTCCTAAAAGAACTGTTCCTGCTAAGAATTGCCCTACAAAAAAACCAACTAATAAGAATCCAAATACAATCAGTGCACTTGCTGAATCAGAATTCCTTCCCGTCAGGTCTATCCCATTGTTAAGTCTCGCCATAATGGCGTAAATTTACGCGAAAATTTGAATAGCCCTTGGTACGTATTGGAAACATAGAAGTAGGTGAATTTCCCTTGTTGTTGGCTCCCATGGAAGATGTGAGTGATCCGCCATTTCGCGCAGTTTGTAAGGAAAATGGTGCAGACCTTATGTACACCGAGTTTATCTCCTCAGAAGGCCTGATCAGGAATGCTGAGAAAAGTGTGCAAAAGCTCGATATCTATGACTATGAGCGCCCAATAGGTATTCAGATTTTTGGGGATAAGATTGAGTCTATGCGTCAAGCTGCAGCCATTGCAGAAGAAGCACAGCCGGAGTTGGTAGACATTAACTACGGTTGCCCTGTTAAGAAAGTGGCCTGTAAAGGAGCTGGTGCCGGTATTCTGTTGGATATTCCAAAAATGCAGAAGATGACCGAGGAGATTGTGAAGCAGGTGAGTCTACCGGTTACTGTAAAAACCCGATTAGGCTGGGACGATAGCACCATTAAGATTATTGAGGTAGCCAAGCGTTTGCAAGATGTGGGCATCAAAGCTTTGACCATACATGGCAGAACACGTGTGCAGATGTACAAAGGTGTGGCTGATTGGACCAAAATTGCCGAGGTGAAGAACCACCCCGATATTCATATTCCAATTTTCGGTAATGGAGATATCGATTCACCTCAAAAGGCTCTCGAATACAAAAATAAATATGAGGTAGATGGCATTATGATTGGCCGAGCTACTATTGGCTATCCATGGATATTCAATGAGATTAAGCACTTCATGAAGACCAGAGAAATTCTGGATCCACCATCAATGCAAGAGCGAGTGAAGACCGCCAAAAAACATCTCGAGTTTTCCTTAGAGTGGAAAGGAGAGAGGCAAGGGATTTATGAGATGAGAAGGCATTATACCAATTATTTCAGGGGTATTGCCAACTTCAAACCTTACAGACAAAGGCTAGTGGAGAGCGAAAATCCGGAGGAGCTATTTGGTGTTCTGGATGAAGTGGGCGGCATATTTGAAGATGCCTATTCAATGGCCTGATTTTCACTTCTATTCATTCACTAATTATTCTACATTTGGGCTTCTTTTTTGAAGCATGAAAAATACCAATGCAGCAGCCTGGGCTATTCTAGCAGTTCTTTCCCTGATCTGGGGAACAAGCTTTATCCTCATTAAAAGAGGTCTGGAAGTATATGATCCGGGAGAAGTGGGTGCCATAAGAATTTTGGCTGCATGTCTTTTCCTGGTGCCAGTCAGCATTCCCAAGATTCGAAGATTGACGGGCAGGCAGTTGAAGCTTCTATTCATCATTGGAATGGTAGGTACCTTCGGTCCGGCTTTTCTATTTGCACTTGGTCAAACTCGTTTGGATAGTGGTATTACCGGTGTTTTGAACGGACTCACTCCCATCTTTACCCTGATTATTGGCGCGGTGTTCTTCAAGCAAAAATTTAAGCGCGAGAATTACATCGGAATTATTTTGGCCTTTGTTGGAACCGTGGTGCTACTTACGGCAGGCAGTGGAGGTAAGTTCAGCGATTTCAACTTCTATGCCTTCTTTATTGTATTGGCCACGGCTTGTTATGGTACCAATCTGAACGTGATCAAATACTATTTATCTGACCTAAGTCCGGTGGTTATTACCAGTGTCAGTATTTTATTGGTAGGTCCGTTTGCAGGTCTTTATTTACTTTTTGGAACCGATTTTTCCGTAACGCTCGCTACTGAGCCGGGTGCAGTAAAGGCATTTGGCTATGTGAGTTTGTTGGGAGTGATGAGTACTTCTCTTGCGCTGATCCTTTTCAATAAACTGGTGCAGATGACTACTCCGATTTTCAGCAGTACAGTTACGTATCTAATTCCTATTGTGGCATTGACATGGGGAGTGTTGGACGGTGAGATTCTGATTTTGGGTCAAATTATTGGAATTAGTGCCATTTTGTTGGGCGTTTTCATCAATAACAGACGCAAAGCAAAAGCAGCAAATATCAAAGTCTAATAGAGTCCTAATTGCATTTCAAATTCATGTGTTTGAATAAATGCAACCATCATGATTTTTTAAAGTCATTCTTATTGATGTAACTCATTTTAATTATAATGAGTACATATATCAAACTCAAACCAAAAAAGGTCATGCTCAAAAATTACTTTAAAGTCGCTTTCAGAAATCTTCTGAAGCACAAAGGATTCTCATTTATCAATATTTTAGGACTATCAGTTGGTCTCACCTGCTGTTTACTCATTGGCTTATACATTAATGAAGAAATGAGCTACGATAGGTTTCATGAAAATGTAGATGAGACCTATCGATTTACTCGTGAATTCATGAGTCAGGATGGAACCACCTCTTTGCATTTGTCAAGATTGGCCCC
>JABXIP010000214.1 GCA_013373005.1 Cytophagia bacterium
ACTGAAAGGTTGCAGACAGAAGCTGCTTCTTCTGTTGTTATCAGCCTTTTCTCATCAAAAATTAGCCTCAATGCTGCATGAATGGAATCTCGGCTCTCAGTGCTCTGATTCTTTGGTGCCTCCCATGATTCGGTCAGATGAAGGAGCAGTTCAAATAGATAGAGTTTAGCCCAATCAGCATCCTCTCTTAAGGCAAATTGCTTTTTCATTTTTGCTGATAAGTCTAAAACCTCTGACCTTTTGGCTGACGAAATTTTGGGTCTTAAGGCGGGTGACGCGTTGAAGGCATCCATTACCTTTCTGTTCAGGAATTTAGAATGAGCTAAATAAGTAGGGTCAATCACGAAAACAATCACCTCACAAGGTGCTTCCAGAATCTCAAAACCATGAGGTTCCCAAAGGTTGCAGAGCCATATTTCACCAAGTCCAATTTCCATATCGTAGTTGAAGTATTCACGCTTCATTCTACCCTTGGTAATTACCCCAATTTCTAACTCATAATGCATGTCGAACCAGCCCTCATCATCTGCATCATGTTGATTGATAATGACTTCGATGGGCTTGTTTTCATCAAGCTCAAAGTAAAAGCGCTTTAAGTCAACCTCGTTGATCATAGTTCTGATACGATTTTACAAGAAATCTGAAGGAATTTACAAAAGAACAATGGTCGAAAGGAGGAAATTTGATTTAGATAAATTATCAAAAGATGAAGCTGACAAGTAAAATACTCCTTTCCATAGCAATTACAACAATGGTGGTAAGCTGTGATAAAAGTGAAGAGAAGTCACTATTTAACGGAACAGACATGACCAACTGGAAACATGTTGGGGACGGGTCTTTCACAATTGAAGATGGATTGCTAAAAACTCAAGGAGGAATGGGCTTGCTCTATTATACGCCCGAGATGTTAGGAGATGTGAAGATTAAAGTAGTGTATAAGGGGGCAGATAAAAATAATGCTGGTGTCTTTATTAGAATTCCTGAAGAACCAACTGAAGCTTGGATGCCCGTAAATAGAGGCTATGAAGTACAGATTGACGATAGAGAGGATGAATACCATAAAACCGGTGTTCTCTATTCGCTAACGAAAGCTAAAGCCACACCTGGAATTCCAGGTGATTGGAATACCATGGAGATTACATTGGATGGTGGCCATACATTAGTACATGTGAACGGAGTATTGGTTACAGATTATCATGAAGGAGATCCTGTTCCTCCAAAGAAGCTAGACTACGAACCGGATAGAGGACCTAGACCATTCAGAGGTTATTTCGGCTTGCAAAACCATGGAGGAGATGATGTTATTTATTTCAAAGAGGTAACTGTAACTCCATTGAAGAAATGAAGTACGACTTAGCTCTGGTGGCCGACTTGTGCATCGATTTGCTTTTTGCCGCTAAGGTGAAACCGGTTTATGGCCAGGTAGAACAATTCATGGACGATTATCGCATTGAACTAGGTGGTTCTGCCAGTATTTTCGCTAGTCAGTTTACAAAGCTTGGAGGTAAAGCGGCATTTCTTGGTGTTTATGGAAATGACGGGTTTGGAGATTTCCTTCGCAATAGAATGAAAGAACTAAACATGGATGATCTTTTCTTGATCCAATCAGAAGTAGATCAGACGGCCGTTGGTCTAGGACTCGGATATTACGATGACCGAGCAATGCTTACATACAAGGGCTCCATGGAGAACATTAACAGCAAATTGGTTGAATCTTCAGCCGTGTTGCATGCGGCCTCACATGTTCATATCAATAGCTACTATCTTCTAGAACACTTGCAGGAATATTGGATTGAAAAAGCTCCAGTTCTCCAAAGGCAGCGTAAAACTATATCTCTGGACACTAATTGGTCTTTAAATGGTGACTGGGAGAAGGTCCATGATCTGTTGCCATACGTTGATGTTTTTTTACCGAATGAAGAAGAAGCCAAACTGATCAGTAAGAGAGATTCAATAGATGAAGCTGGGAGAATGCTAAACGAGATTTGTCCGATAGTGGTGATCAAACGTGGGCCTGATGGAGCTTCTGTATTTCAGAATGGTTCAGTTACCCATTTTCCAATCCCACAGACATTGAGTAAAGGCCTAATAATTAAAGACACCACCGGAGCAGGAGATAACTTTTGCGCGGGTTTTATTTTCAATTGGCTGAAGAAGGAGTCTATTGAGAATTGTGTGGAACTGGGATTAAAATGTGGCACCTCCAGTCTAAAAGAGATTGGTGGAATTAAAGGGCAATTTGTACCTTAAAACAACCTATGGAAAACGAATTTGATGCGATAGTGGTGGGATCCGGAATTTCCGGTGGTTGGGCAGCCAAGGAGCTGTGCGAGCAAGGGCTTAAAACCCTTGTGCTGGAACGGGGACGCAATGTGGAGCATATCAAAGACTATCCGACCATGATGATGAATCCCTGGGAGTTCGAACATAGGGGAAGCATGACTAAGAAGTTTTATGATGAGAATCCACTGATAACCAAAGCAGCTGGTTTTGGCGAAGATACTGCTCATTTCTTCATCAAAGATGCTGACCATCCTTATGAGCAAAAGAAGCCTTTCGACTGGATTCGTGGGTATCAGGTAGGAGGAAAGTCGCTGATTTGGGGCAGGGCCACGCAGCGATGGAGTAACTACGAATTTACCGCACCCAAACGTTTTGGTTATGGAACCCCCTGGCCAATCGAATATTCAGATGTAGCACCATGGTACAGTCATGTGGAGAAATTTATTGGCGTTTGTGGCAACAAAGATGGTATTGAAGCCATGCCGGATGGTGAATTTCTTCCACCATTCGAAATGAATTGTGTAGAGCAGCATGCCAAGAAACGTTTGTTGGAAGAATACGGAAACCGGTATTTGGTACAAGGCAGATGGGCACAACTGAGCGAACCGAAGCAGGTTCATTTAGATCAAGGAAGAGGTCAATGCCAGTGCCGAAATATGTGCATGCGAGGATGTCCTTATGGTGGATATTTCAGCTCGAATACTTCCACCTTGCCTTGGGCTGAAAAGACCGGAAATCTCACACTTCGTCCTTTCTCGGTGGTGCATTCGGTTATTTATGATGATGCTACCGGCAAGGCATCTGGTGTTAAAGTCATCGATACCAACACCAAAGAGGAGATTATTTACAAAGCGAAGGTGATTTTCCTTAATGCTTCAGCTCTAAATAGTACTTTGGTTTTGCTGAATTCTAAATCAGAGCGTTTTCCTAATGGTTTGGGTAATGATCATGATGTTTTGGGCAGATATGTTGGCTTCCATCTTTACCGAGGTTGGGCTAATGGAAGAATGCCCGGTTTTGAAGACAAATATGTATATGGAAAGAATCCAACAGAATGCATCATCGCCAATTATAGGAACCTGAAGGAAAGAGATACCGACTTTGTCGGTGGTTATACTATTTTCTCAGGAGGTTATAGAAACAGAGTAGATGAGCTGCCTGATTCTGATGTTCAAATTGGAGCAGATTACAAACATGCCATTTCCAGAATGGGAAGTTGGTATATGTATATGTATATGCAGGGTGAAACTATAATGAAACACGAAAACCGAGTAACCTTATCTGAAACTAAAACAGATCAGTGGGGAATTCCACTGATTGTTACCGATGTAGGTTATGACGAAAATGACGAGAAGATGGTGAAAGATTTCCTTCAGGAGAGTCGTGCTATGCTGGAAACTATTGGTTGTGTAGATATTGAAACCAATGACAACAAACAGGCTCCTGGCCTTGATATTCACGAAATGGGAGGAGCTAGAATGGGTGATGATCCGAAGACCTCCATGCTCAATAAGCATAATCAGTTACATGCATGTCCGAATGTGTTTGTAACAGATGGTGCCTGCATGACTAGCACAGGAAATCAGAGCCCATCAATTCTATATATGGCTTTAACTGCGAGAGCCGCAACTTATGCAGTCGATCAAATTAAAAACGGTGTACTTTAATGAGAACAGTAACAGATAAAATAGTAGGTGTTGGACTAATCGGTTCACAATTCATTACCACAATTCATACTGAGGCCTTAAAGCTGGTTTCAGATGCAGAGATACTGGCTGTCATGTCACCCACACCAGGAAATGCCAAATCCTTCGCAGAAAAGCATGGCATTCCAAATCATTTCATTGATCTGGATGATATGCTGGCCATGGATGAAATCGACATGGTGGTGATCGGGGCTCCGAATTACTTACACTGTGAAATCTGTGTGAAAATAGCTGAAGCCGGTAAACATGTGGTGGTTGAAAAGCCTCTCTGTATGAACTTGAAAGAAGCCGACATCATGATCGATGCTTGCAAAAAGGCCAATGTAAAGCTCATGTATGCCGAAGAACTTTGTTTCACTCCAAAATATGTTCGTTTGAAAGCTTTATTAGACGAAGGAGCCCTGGGAAATCCTGTTCTCTTTAAACAACTGGAGAAACACGATGGTCCTCATGCTGAACACTTTTGGGATGTAGAGCGAAGTGGTGGTGGAGTGACGATGGATATGGGTTGCCACGGTATTCAATTTTTTAGGTGGTTACATCCAGGAAAGAAGATTAAATCAGTTTATGCCCAAATGAGTACACTGGTACATGGCGATAAAACCAAGGGAGATGATAATGCCATAGTAATTATGGAGTTTGAAGATGGTGTTACTGGCATGATAGAAGAAAGCTGGACTAAGTTGGG
>JABXIP010000213.1 GCA_013373005.1 Cytophagia bacterium
TCAGATCAAACAGTTTCTGTTTCTACAGCTGATGACGATGACGGAACAGCGCCATCAGGTTACAGCATTACTTTCGATGATGCTCTGATTGGAGGAGGAGAAATTACTACTTCAAGCTTTACATTCGCTGGAGCTGAAGTAGGTGCAACCTACAATTACTCGCTTAGCTCCGATAATGGAGGGATAGCAGTAACCGGTTCTGGAACTATTGCCACGGCAACAGATCAAATTACATTGGCAAGCCTTTTTGGTGTGAATGATGGTACATTGACCTTGTCGGTAACCTTGACAGACCCTGCGAATAATGTAGGTACTGCTGTTACCGCTACTTCAACCTTGGATGCTACCACACCGGAGGTTCCTGTTATTACATCGGTGAGTGAGGATACAGGTTCTAGCAGCAGCGATGGCGTAACTAGTGATGCTAGTCCTGATGTAAGTGGTACAGCCGAAGCCAACGCCACAGTAGAGGTTTTTGTTGGTGGAAACAGCGTTGGAACCACTACGGCAGATGCTTCAGGTGATTGGACTCTTGCCTATTCAGGAGGTACTGATTTAAGCGATGGGACCATATCTGTTACCGCAACAGCCATGGATGCGGCCGGGAATACAAGTATTGCCAGTGTTGCAGTGAATGTAACGATTGATACCACGGCACCGAATGCTCCGTCTGTGACTAGTATTAGTAATGATACAGGAGTAAATGGAACAGATGGTAAAACCAATGATAATACCATTACCATATCTGGTACGTTGCCAGAGTCTAATGTCACAGTTGAAGTGTTTATTGATGGTGTTAGCGTAGGTCAGGCTGTAGTAGGTCTTAGTGAATTCACTTTTGATTACACTGGAACAGAGTTGGAGGATGGTGAATACGAAATAACTGCTAAAGCCACTGACGTAGCTGGAAATACAGGCGCCCTAAGCTCGGTATTCAATCTAACTATTGATACCGCTGCCCCGGATGCTCCAACAATAGGTTTGGATCCTCTTTACGATACTGGCTTCAGCGATAGCGACAACCTGACTAATTCAACTACTCTGAAATTTACCGGAGTAGCAGAGATTGGTTCGGATGTTGAAGTATTCGTCAATGATGTAAGTCAAGGTGTAACAGCCCCTGATGTGATTACAGGAGAGTGGTCCACCATAGTTTCTTCACTGCCTCAAAATCAAGATGTAGAGGTAAAAGCAGTAGCAACTGACTATGTAGGCAACACAGGAGCCGCTAGCGAAGTGCTTACAGTAACCATTGACAATACAGTTGCTGATCCTACATTCTCACCAGCGGACAATGCGGTAGGAGTTCTGCCTTCTGCAAACCTTGTGTTGACCTTCGAAGAAGAAGTAAGAAAAAGCGGAAATACAATTTCTATTCGCAAATCAAGCGATAACTCCATTTTGGAGAGCTTTGATGTGTCGAGCGATAAGGTGACTGTTAATGGTTCAGTAGTGACTATCAATCCGGACAATGCATTGCTTCCGGCTGCTACAGAGTTCTATGTAATCATCGGACAAGGAGCGTTTATAGACAATGCAGGTAATGATTACATGGGAATTAGCAACAATACAACCTGGACCTTTACTACTATAGATGCAGCTGTGGTAACCGCTGTATCTGTTCCAAGTGCAGAAACTTACGGTATTGGAGATAACCTCGACTTTGAGTTGACCTTTAGCCAAGAAGTAACAATGACAGGTTCGCCAACTATCGATTTGACAATCGGTTCTGAGACGGTAACTGCCAGCTTGCAAGGAAGTGTAACAGCATCTACAACCGCCACTTTCAGATATACAGTTGAAGAAGGTGATTTAGATACTGATGGAATCAGCATAGGTTCTACAATTAATCTTAATGGAGGAACGCTTAAAGATGCCTTCGATATTGATGCATTGGCTGATTTAAACAATGTTCCAAGTTTAGCTGCGATTTTGGTTGACGGAGTAAAACCAACACCAACCATTACCAGCAATGCAGGTTCATTGACGAACGCAGCCTTTACAGCAACCTTCACTTATGATGAAGCAGTGACAGGTCTTGAACTAGGAGATATTTCGGTAACGAATGGTACGGCAAGTAACTTCACCAATGTAACAGCCGGAACAGTTTGGAGCGCTACCATTACTCCAACAGCAGACGGTGAAACTACAGTAACTCTAAATGCTGATGTAGCGGCCGATGCGGCAGGCAATGCCAGTAAAGCTGGTAATACAGTAAGTACCACCTTCGATGGAACAGCACCAACTGTTACGAGTATCACAAGAGCAGAGTCTGACCAAATACCGACCGGGACAACAAGTAGAAGCTTTACAGTAGTTTTCAGTGAGGATGTAACTGGTGTAGATGTTTCGGATTTTGAAGTAGTGACAACAGGTTCTGCAACGGCCAGTATCAACACAGTTACGGCTACAGATGCTAAAACCTATACTGTAAATGTAAATGGCATCTCAGGTGAGGGAACCATCGGACTGAATGCGAAGGATGATGACAGCATCATAGATGCAGCGACCAACCCATTGGGAGGAACATTTACAGGTGAGATTTACTCCACCAACTTTGTGCCTACTGATATCAGCATTTCTACTTCCAGTATTCAAGAGAATAATGCTGTAGGAGCAGAAATTGGAACATTTGCTACTACCGATGCCGATGCAGGAGATAGCTTTACCTACAGTCTGGTGTCAGGAACTGGAGATGCGGACAATAGCAGCTTTACCATTGGTGGAGGAAAACTATTGGCAGCAGACGTCTTCGACTTTGAGACTAAGGATAGCTACAACATCCGAGTGAAAACAGAAGATGGCTTTGGTGGAAATTATGAAGAAGCCCTGACCATTAGTATTACCAATGAGGGAGAAGCTATTATTGTGGTAACCGGAGATGGAGTATTTGATCAGACTGTTTTAGGACTCTCTTCTACTAAGAGTTGGACAGTGGAAAATCAGGGTGATGTGGCCACAGAAGTGAGAATTATTAGTTCAAGTCAAGGTTTTAGTGTTACTCCTGGTTCAGTACAGGTTAACCCGGGTGAGACTAAGAATATAACAGCGGTATTCAGGCCTAGAGAGGCCCGAGTTTATACTGGTGTGGTAGTCTTTAACTATGACATTACGGATAACATAAAGGACAATGTGCTTGAGATTGGGCTGACGGGAGAAGGAGTAATAGTAACAGGATTAGACAATGGACAGATCAATGAAGAACAGATCATTGTGTTCCCGAACCCTGCTAGCACAAGTATTACCATAGACTTAAGCGAATTGCATGGCATGCCTGTAGATATTCAGATGGTCAACCCAACAGGGGTGAGCAAGCTCGAAAAAGAGAACTTCAACAAGTCTGAATTGACTATTGATGTGACCAACTTCGAAAGTGGCTTGTACATTATTCAGTTCAGCAATGAGCGATCACTGGTAAGAAAGAAAGTATTGATTAGAAGATAAACTTAGTCGATAGTCTATTGACGATGGTCCATGGACTATCGACAATAAAGTATCTCAAAAGAAAGACGAAGTACAATAAGATTGAAGCAAATGAATACCAAAAGAATATATACTTACACCTTGATGGCCCTGGTAGCTGTCTTATGTTTCTCTTGCAATCCGGATGATGGTCCTGGAGATCCTCTAGCCACGGAGTTGGCATTTGAGAAATTGGCTGGACAATGGACTTTGGGTCAATTTGGTAGCGTAAAGGTTGATGGCTCAGATGTGAGTGCCAATTACTCAGGTTTTGCACTTTCGTTTGCAGATGGTACTTATACCACCACCAATGCAGGTGACCTTTTCAGTGCAAGTGGTACCTGGGAGTGGGCAGATGAATCAGGAGGAGTAGTTTCTCTAGACGATGGCAAGACCATCAACATCAACTCATTGACCACTACAAAGTTTGTTTTCAGCTTTACAAAGACAGATGGTCCGGTAAGAGCGGGGATAGCAGGTAACTATGTAATAACCGTTGAAAAGTAAATAGGTATTTTCGAGAGGGTTATTAAATTTGTAGTATGAGAAGACTTATTATGCTTTTTAGCCTAGTAATATTAGGCGCCCTAAGTGCGAATGCCCAAGAGCTTGGTACTCGTATTGGGAATGTAAACGGTGGAGATATAGCTTTAGATGCTGTTTTCTCTTCAGGTAATTTCAGTAGAATACATGCAGATGTATCATTTGGTAAGGATATCGTAGGTATCGATGCTTTGTGGGATTTTCTCTACAGACCTTTTGAAGCAGAAGGTGAAACATTCTTCTGGTATGTTGGTGCCGGTCCATTCCTTGGAATTGGTGATGACTTTACTTTAGGTGCTGCAGGAGAAATTGGTGTGGAGTATCATTTTCCTAGTATTCCACTTGCTATCGGCCTTGACTGGAGGCCCGGCTTAAGAATTATAGATGATACAGATTTCAGTGTAGATGGCTTTGGTCTAAACCTGAGATATGTATTTGGAAAATAGAACAATGTAAAATCAGATACAAAAACCCTAAGTCCAATGGCTTAGGGTTTTTTATTTAACCAGTTTCTTATTTCGGATCAGCACTATAATGGAAATAACCACAAGGGCAATTGAAAGATAGAGGAACCCTCCAGTAATTGAAGAGGCGTTAATAATAGGTTGAAATAAAAGTGGCGAAGCAAACTGCCCCATAAAGATAAAGGTGGTTAGAAAGCCAAGTACTTTACCTCGATTCTGTGAATTGGCAAGGCTTACCAGGCACAAATTGGAATTGGGCATAAGAAGACCTGCTCCAAGTCCCGATACCAACAAGCCCGGAAAGGTCATGGCATATGAATTGGCATTTGAGATAAGGAAATAACCGATTCCCATCATGAGAAAAGTGATGCCGTAAATCTGATAGTAGGTAAATCTGTTTTTGATCTTTGGGTAAAGGAATGACATCAATCCTCCCACAAGCATAACCACGGATATGGCAAGTGCTGTAGCGGTATTACTTACATCGGCAATTTCCAGCATAAGGAAGGGGATTTGCACAGGCATAAGATAAAATACTGCCATACCAATAAAGGCCGTGAGGTAAATAGTCCAGGCCATTTTCGGAATCTGGGTCTCCTCTTTTGATGAATTGCTTTCGTGATGCTTATTGCGTTGAGGTTCCTTAAGAAAGATTAAGACCAGTGGAACTGCTACTAGCGCCAAAAGGTAGATGGCAAATGGATATCTCCAACTGATGTCTGCCAGAAAGCCACCAAAACTGATAAACAGCATACCTGATAGTGCCATTATTCCGGCTTGAGTTCCTAGAAACGATTTCCTTTCTTCTCCTTCGAAATAATCTCCAATTAAGGCTATGGCGGTAGTCATGATTCCACCTACCGCAATACCCAAAAAGATTCTTCCTATAATTATTTCGATGAGCGTATTGAGGTACAATCCGGAGCTTCCTGCAATTGCATACAAGAACAGCATGGTAACGAGAAGTTTTATCCTTCCAAATTTGTCAATAAACCAACCTGAGAAGGGTGAGGTAAGCGCAATAGCCAGACCCGGAATGGTCAGAACTAACTTAACTAAAGTCTCAGCAGCCGGATTATCAGGGAAGGCTTTAGTCATTTCAGGTAACGATGGTGCAATGGTGGCTCCAGCCATCACAGTCATCATACTGCAGAAAAGAATGGTGAGTTTAACGAGTTTGTTGTTTTTCAAGAGTCTTTAAGGCTAGACCCTGAAACGCATTTTATTTAATAGTTGGTTCAATACCTGCATCTCTTTTTCCGAAAGATTACTCAGTTCTTCATCGAGTAGATAGAGCTCTTTGTCAATTACGCCTAATAGTTCTTTTCCCTTCTCGGCAATGAATACCTGAACAAGCCGACCATCGTGAGGGCATGGCTGTTTGGTAATCAGTCCTTTTGCACAAAGTCTGTCAACTAACCTGGAAGTATCTGCATTGGTGACGATCATCCTTTCGCGAATTTCTTTCGTGCTGATGGGTTCAGGTGCTTGGCCCCGGAGAATTCTTAGCACATTGAATTGTTGCTGGGTAATGTCGTGCTTCTTGAGAAAAGCATTCATTTTATCGCTAAACCAGGCAGCGCTGTATAACAGATTGACCCTAAGTCGGTGTGGTTCGTTGACGAATTTTCCACTTTTCAATTGTTCCTCAGGAGTCATAGTCAGGTATTTACAATGTTATAACATTAAAGATACGGCTTAGTTGGGTTTTTAAAAAAAGAGCCACCCCAAAATGAGGTAGCCCTTTAACCCAAACACAAATAGCTTTAGTCTTAAGCGTAAGCCTCTTCTTCCAATGGTTTGGCTACCGGAAAGTCAATTTCAACCTGAGTAAGGTTGTGCAAATAATTAGCTAAAGTTTTGTCTGCTATTAAGGTAATAAGGTCTACCAGTGCAGCATTGTCAAAACCTTGTGCGAAGAACTCTTCAACGTTAGATTCGGATGCTCTACCTCTGTTTTCAGTGATGTCCTTAGCCAGAGCTACAATGGCCTGGAGCCTTGGGTTTTCGCTTTCGCCTTTTCTGAGGGCGATGGTTTGTTCCTCGGTAAACCCATTCATTTTACCCAAAGCAGTATGTGCAGCCTGACAGTATGCACAGCCATTGGCCTGAGATACCGCAAGGAAGATTGCTTCCCTCTCTTTGGCATTAAAAGTTCCTTTGGCCTGAGCGCCTTGAAACGCGAGGTAAGAGGCTAGGGCATTGCCGGAATAGCCAATGGTAGCATAGATGTTAGGCACCATGCCAATTTGATTTTTCAAGCTATCGAAGATGGCCTGGCTTTCTGTTGATACTTCTTCTCTTGTGGGTACATTAAATGTTCTCATGTTATTGATGTTTAATTTTTAAGTTCAGAGTTAAAACTAATGTTGTAACATCAAAGTTCAAACATTGAAAAATATTTTATGATTTTATCTCCATTGAAGAGGTAAGTATCAGATTAACAAGGGTATATGGTAGGTTTAAAAATTAGATGTAGAGCCAAGCCCAGTAAATAAGGAATAGCTGAAGAGGTAACCTGAGCCAAAGCGCAATGCGATACCAGGTTCTTTTCCCCTTATAAGAGGTGAGCATATAGATGTTAGCAGGGAAGACACCGATTAGCGTAATTATCAATCCCCAGGCACCAATACTTTGGGTAGTAGGAAAAAGCACGAGAGCCCCAAATGCCGCTTCACATACGCCACTTAGATATACAAGCTCTTTATGGTATGGAAGATAAGGAGGCATTATCTTCATATACACTTTTGGTTTTAAAAAGTGTAGTAGCCCAGCGAGGACATATAGCCCACCCATAAAGTACTTCCAGAATTCATCCATGTTATAATTTAACCGCTTTAGTATATAACAATAAAAAATCCGACCTGTTTTCTGATCGGATTTTATATAGTTAAAATCTGGTATCTAAAATCTAAACCTCTTGTAAATCAAAAGGTAATTTCCTGATTCGCTTACCAGTCATATCGAACACGGCATTTAACAGAGCCGAGCCAATAGGAGGTAAACCGGGTTCTCCCAGTCCTCCTGGGGCTTCGTCATTTTCAATGATGTGCACCTGAATGTCTTTTGGAGCTTCATTGATTCTTAGCATTCTGTAAGTATCGAAGTTGGCTTGTTCTGCAGCGCCATTTTTAAAAGTGATCGGGTCTTTCAGTGCTGCCGTTAGGCCGAAGATAATGTTTCCTTCAGTCTGAGCTTTCACCTGATCTGGGTTTACATAAATACCGCAATCCACCACAGAAACCACTTTAGGAATAGTTACGTTATCATTCTCTTTTTTGAGGAAGATAGCATGAGCCACAATGGTGCCGAAGCTTTCTACAATGGCAACTCCTTTTCCTTCATTTTGACCTAGCTTCTTATTCCAACCTGATTCTTGTTCCAGCTTTTCCAATACCTTAACAAAACGAGGCTCCGATTTGAGCATTTCCTTACGGAACTGCAGCGGGTCTTTTCCTGCTTTTACAGCTACTTCGTCAACAAAAGCTTCATGTGCCACACCATTGGTGGAACCGAAAACAGAACGCCACCAGTGAATAGGTATTTGGCTTCTGAATTCATTGTAGCGAACCGACATGTTCTCAAACTCATAATGCGTATTGATGCCCTCCATTACTTCAAATGGTACTCTGTTTCCTTTAGGTCTGGCTTGTGCAGTGATGGAAGAACTCACCATTTTATGCTGAAAACCTGTAGGCTTTCCAGAAGCATCGAATGGCGCTTTGAATTTATGAACAGTACCCTGTCTAAATGGCCCTTGTTGGGTATCATCTTCTCGGGTCCAGATTAGTTTTACTGGTTTTCTCTGGGCTTTGGAAATCTGAAAACACTCCTCCAGAGAGTCATTCATGGATCTTCTTCCAAAACCACCGCCCATAAAGGGCATGTGCACCTTAATCTTTTCTTCTGCTTGATCTGCCGGAATACCTAAGTCTTGTGCAAACTGTCGCTGAACCTGCGGACTTTGACTCGATGCCCATATTTCAGCGGTATTGTCTGGCCTCACATGAACGGTACAGTTCATTGGCTCCATACAAGTGTGCGACAGGTATGGCAACTCATAGGTGGCCTCTAAAACATTAGTAGCTGTGCTAACGGCAGTGTTGAAGTGGCCCTTTTCTACATGTTCCAAGCCATCTTCATTGGCCAGACTATTCATTTCTTTGAAAAGGTCTGCTGTGCTCACCTTGGTGAATTCAGCATTGTCCCACTTTACATTGAGTTTCTTTCTCCCTTGTAAGGCTGCATAATAGTTTTTGGCTATTACCGCAATGCCTGTGTTTTTGTAATTATAGACTGTCCGGGTTACCTCCAATACATCAATTACACCCGGTACGGCCATGGCTGCAGCTTTATCGAAACTCTTGACTTTACCCTGAAGGGTAGGACATCTTTCGATAGTCGCGTAATGTAGCCCGTCAGTTTTGGCATCAATACCAAA
>JABXIP010000291.1 GCA_013373005.1 Cytophagia bacterium
CTTTGAAGGTAGGTCATAAATGAAAGCCCATGCATTTTAAATCGCTCGGCCAGAATAAGGCTGGCTCTACTTCCTCCAAAGAGAATAATCGTTTTATGCTCTTCATCATTTTTACTCAACAGACTATATGTGAAGGGCGCAATAAGGCAGGTAAGTATACAAGCTGTTACAATAGCTGCATTTTCCGATTGGCTCAATACCCCAAGAGAAAGTCCGATTTGTGCTCCGGCCACAGTTTCACCCAATCGGGAGGAGAGAAGAATTCCACCGGCTCCAGCCTTCTTAAAGCCAAAAAGGCGAGTCATACTTAAGGCAGGAATGGTTTGGGTAATAAAGAAGCCAACTAAAAGCAGTCCGATAAGGCCAAGAGATTCACCAATCTGATAGAGGCTCGACACATCCAGATTAACACCTACGTTAATGAAGAATATAGGAATGAAGAAGCCATAACCCATTCCATCGAGTTTGAAGAGCAGGGCAGAACGGTCTTTGGTAATAAACAGACTGAGCAATAGACCGGCAAAGAAAGCTCCTAAAATTAGCTCGGTTTCTAATACGGCTGCAATAACCACAAAGGCCAGAAATAGGCCGATGGCACCTCTTACCTTAATCTGGTTAGCCGCATGTTCTAGCTTATAGATTACCTTTTGGAAGGTGCGTTGCCTGTTCAACTTTCTACCAATGGCATAAAATGCCAGAAAGGCGATGAAGATAATATTGAAGAGGAGTAGGTCTAAATCGAGCCCATTCTTTAAATATCCTGCGAATATGGTAATGAGAAGAATGCTCATTACAGTGGCAATACTGCCTTGCATCAGCAGAATTTGACCGAATTTTCTCTTAATCTGTCCGCTGGCTTTTAGAATAGGAACAGTAATTCCTATTCCAACTGTTGGTAGTAAAAGTGTGTAATAGATTATGTTGACCTCATAGAATCTGGAAACAAGCCACATAAAAGGATAGGAAAGTGCTAGGGTACCCAGGTATATAATGAGTGATAGTAGAAAAGTATTGGTCAGAATGTGTTTTAAGCTGATTTTTAGAGAGGAGAGTGAGGCGATAATTTTGTTGACGTCAATCTCCAGACCTGCCAGAAATATGAGAAACAGAAAACCTGTTTGGGCCAAAAAGTCCATGTAAGGGGTTTCTTCAATCAGATCTAGCACATAAGGGCCAATAATTACACCCAGTATAATCTCAACAATTACCGAGGGAACTTTACCAATCTCTAGCCATGAAAGCACCAGGGGTACCCCCCAGGCTATGGCAAAGATGAGTAGTAAGGGGTAATAGTTAAGTTCTTCCATTAGGTTGAGATGAATATCTGGGATGAATCTCCAAAATAGGAAATTCAATTTATAGGACACCTAAACCGCAATGAACAATTCATCGAAATGTGACGCTGAAATGGAATTCAATTGTTTAAATGCGCTGATATTCATTACTTTATTAGAAGTTGTTTGGTCAAACTCATTCACCTCATGGAAAGGTTAAAAACCGTAATTATTGGGCTTATCTTATTGGTAGCTGGCCTTAACCCTCTCAAGGCTCAGGAACCATCAATCGCCAGGGAATGGATGGAAGAGCTCTTGCATTCCATTAGAAATGATTTGGCCAGACCTACGATTCATGCCAGAAATCTCTTTCATGTTTCTGCTGCCATGTATGATGCCTGGGCCTTTTTCGATGATGAAGCCGAAACCTATCTACTTGGAAAGACTGTAAATGGATTTACCTGTGATTCCGATTACTTGAGGTCATTTGATAAGTCTCAGGTAAACATGGAAGAGGTGTTGAGTCATGCTGCATTTAATCTCCTAAATCACAGATTTAAGAATGCAGAGAGATATTCCATGCTTTCTCAGGGTTATAGAGCCCTGATGGAAAAATATACTTACCGAGGCCCTTCCGACATAAAGGATTTGTCTTTAGGAACCTCTTACGCACTGGGTAATTTTATTGGACAGTGCTATATAGACTATGGCTGGATTGATGGTTCGAACGAACCCAACCAATACAAGAATCAATACTATCAGCCGAAAAATGTATCGATAGCTCCGCAGTTTCCAGGCAATCCGAGAATAACAGATTTAAACCATTGGCAGCAGATTGAGCTCGATGTATTCATAGGTCAGAGTGGTTTTGAAAGTGGAGATATTCAACCCTTCTTAAGCCCCGAATGGGGTAATGTATATCCTTTCGCCCTAACCGATGCAGATAGGGTGAAAAAGAGAAGAGATGGAGATAACTATTGGGTTTATAACGATCCGGGGGCACCACCTCAATTCGATGACTTTAAAAATGGAGGCCATGAATTCTACAAATGGAACTTTGGTCTGGTGTCTATGTGGAGTAGTCACCTTTCCCCATCGGATAATGTCATGTGGGATATTTCTCCCGGAGCTCAGGGTAATGCTCAGAGCCTACCGGAAGATTGGTCTGAATATGCTGATTTCTATAATGAAAGAGAAGGAGGAGATCCAGGGCAGGGGCATGCATTGAACCCGGCAACGGGTCAACCTTATGAAGAGAATATTGTGCCTCGTGGTGATTATACCCGTGTTTTGGCAGAGTTTTGGGCCGATGGTCCTGATTCTGAAACACCTCCCGGGCACTGGTTTACCATATTGAACTATGTTTCAGACCACCCTCAAGTAGTCAAGAAATTTAAAGGAGAAGGCGAGGTGCTGAGCGACTTGGAATGGGATGTCAAAGCTTACTTTGTACTCGGTGGAGCCATGCATGATGCAGCAGTTTCTGCCTGGAGTATCAAGGGTTACTACGATTATATCCGTCCTGTTTCAGCAATTAGAGCATTGAGTGATTTGGGCCAAGGCGTTTCCTCTGGTTACCCTGACTATAACCGCGAAGGTTTTGGTTTAGAACCAGGGTTTATTGAATTAGTTGGCTTTGACGATCCGCTGGCCGACAGAAATAGTGATGCTCTTTACGAGATTAAACTAAAGGCTTGGAAAGGCCCACGCTACATTTCAAACCCGGCAACAAGTCAGGCTGGAGTCGACTGGATTTTGGCTGAAAATTGGTGGCCCTATCAACGACCAACTTTTGTAACTCCACCATTTGCAGGCTACGTTTCAGGACATTCCACTTTTTCGAGAGCGGCTGCGGAAGTGTTGACAAAGTTTACTGGAGATGAATTCTTTCCGGGAGGAATGGGTGAATTTGTTGCTACAAAGAATGAATTTCTTGTTTTTGAAGAAGGTCCTTCAGTAGATGTTCATTTGCAATGGGCTACTTATAGAGATGCTTCAGATCAAACAAGCCTTTCACGAATCTGGGGAGGGATTCACCCGCCAATAGATGATATTCCGGGTCGACATATTGGTATCAAGGTCGGTAATAAAGCTTTTGCTTTTGCTGAGAAATTCTTCACAGGTAAAGTCCCTGATAGCTTTGGATTATCTAAACTCAATCTCGCAATTGCCCCAAACCCGGTGAGTAGGGGAGATATGATGAACATTAGCGTATTCAGAGATATTGAAGATATGCAGTTCGTGCTGGTTGATGCGAATGGTGGAATAGTTGAAGATGTAAATGTTACATATCAGGACAGTAAAGTTCAGCTTGACACCCAGAATCTTTCGGTAGGGATTTATGTGCTACGTCTTAGGAGTGGTGGTACTGCTGAAAGTATCAGGTTTATAGTTCGCTGAGATACAAGGAAACGAGCTTCAAAAACTCCTCAACTTTATCCTTGTTCTTAAATGAATTGGTGATCGCTCTACCATTCAATGTGTTTAGGTCAATTTCAGGTGCAATAGATTTCAGAATAACCAAGGCCTCTAGCAGGCTTCCCAATCTGGATGGATGAAATCCATCTGGTCCGTAAAGTTCATACTCTTTATGCTCTTGATTGAATTTTTGCCACACTATGCCAAGAGGAATGAGAATTGAACCATTGCTTTTGGCCGCATCAGTGTGGTTTTTAATTACTCCATCAAATGTTTGATAATAGGTGGTGCTTGGCCAAACCATCAGATATGCCGGAGTAGCATGGTTTGCTAAGGCCATTACAGAGAGTTGCTTGCCGTATTCCAAAAGAGATTTTCGTCCGTAAGCCTGTGAAGAAGGCCCTTGCTGAAAAATGACAAAGTCATATTGAGTCTTCCGAAGCTCTGGTGCTACGAGACCTTCATTGATATGGTCTTCTAGTCCATAATTGGGTTTGCATATACATTGAGTTGTAATGTCGAATCCATTGCTTTTTCCAATATTCTCTAATATTGAGGGCATGTTGTTTGTGTAAGTCAGGCTGTTTCCTACGAAGAGAATTTTCTGTGCCTGTGCGGTACTGAAAAAGGCTAAGAGAATAAAAAAGGTAAGCTTGAACTGCATTACTTCTCAAACAACTGGGCTTTTCTGTAACCCTTAGAGCTATGTGCATTCAAGTGGCTGTTGTATATTACCTTATGAGCTTGGAGAAACAATAAGTTTTCAACATCAATTAAGAGCATCGCATCTTTCTATATCTTTGAAATATGCGTGCTTTTTTTCTTGCTCTCAGCTTTATGTCGTCTGTTGTTCTAATGGCTCAGGACCAGATGACTGTCAACTTGTATTTCAATATTAAGAATATACCTGCCGATGAAGAAGTGCAGCTGGCCTATCGTTATGGCGATAAAACCTACATCAGGGAAGAGCTAGGTAGTTTTCAAAATGGGGCTTACAGTTATCAGTCTGATTCTGTAAATAGAGGGGTATACCTGCTCAACTTTAAGAATAAGAATGCCTATTTCGAGTTTATTCTGAATGAACCAACCTTTTCAATTATAGCCGATTATAACGATTTGGATAATACTCAGGGGAGTCTGGGTTCGAAGGAGAATGAGGTATTCTTTGGTTATATTAAGAAGGTCACGGAGATCAATCGAAAGGTATCTGAGGTAGATGGTAACGTGGCATGGGATGACGAGAAAAAGCAGCAAGAGAGAGAGAGATTGGGTGAAGAGATAAACGCTTATAGGGATCTAATTCTGGAAAAGAACCCAGGTTTACTTGTTACGGATTTATTCAAAGCTTACATGGACCCAGTTATTCCTGAGGTGCCCGCAGGTATGTCCGAAGCTGAGGCTCAGTCATTTCAATTTAACTATTATAAAGAGCACTTCTTCGACAATCTGAATTTCGAGAATGATGCCTTGTTGTATTCACCAGTTATTTATTCAAAAATGCAGATTTATAGAGATCAGCTTACTTATCAGGAGCCTGACTCGCTTTTAAAGACTGCGAATCAGATGATTGAACTTGCATCGGTTAATCAAAACATCAAAAAGTACTTAATCATAGAGTTTTTTAATTATTTCGCCAACTCTAAAACGGTTTGCATGGATAAGGCATATGTAGCCATGGCAGATCAATATTATCTCTCAGGAGAAGCAGATTGGATAGACCCTGAACAATTGAGCAAGATTGTTGATAATGCCAATAACCTCAGAAATAATATTTGTGGTGAGAAGGCATTCAACTTTACTTTGAAAGATGCGTCCGGTAAGTCGGTAAGCCTTAATAATATTCAAACGGAGTGGACGGTTCTTCTATTTTTAAAGAGCGACTGTTCTGGCTGCGCTAAGGAGCTTGAAAAGCTTAAATCAATAGATCTTTCAGGAGCAGATTATAAGATTGTCACCGTTCATTTAAAAGATGATGCTGGTTGGCAAGAACAGGTTCAAGACTTGAAAGGTGAACATTATATTCACCTGACTGATGCTGCCGGTGTAATTGACTGGAAAAGGCAGTATAACCTCAGCTCTTTTCCACTTGTTTACGTTCTCGACAGAGAGAAGGTAATTCAATACAAGAGGATCAGCGTTGAGCTATTGCCTCAATTGATTGAGAAAAAATAGTGGCGCTGAATAGCCTAATGTTTATCCAATTTTGAAAATGAGCCAGCTTTGAGCGGGAACTCTTAAATAATACATGCAAACTGCGATACTTTTAATTGGCATTTTCATCCTCTGGCTTTATCTGGGATATGACTCCACAGTGAAGCCGGCATTGGAAAGAAGGGCTCAGGCAAAAATGCCCACGGGTTGGCAAAGTATTCTTTCTAAAAAGGTACATTTCTATAGTCAGCTGAAAGGCAAAGACAAGGATCGGTTCGAGAGAGATGTTGTTAGGTTTTTGACTAAGGTGAAGATTACGGGCGTTTCTTGTACCGTAGAACTGGAAGATAGACTATTAGTAGCCAGCAGTGGCGTAATTCCTCTTTTTGGGTTTCCGGCATGCACCTACAGAGGGCTGGAAGAAGTGATCCTTTACCCTACAACATTCAACCGTCAGTTTCAATTAGACGACCCTGATGAACTGATTACCGGTATGGTGGGTTCAGGGGTTATGGAAGGAAAAATGATTCTCTCCAAACCTGCTTTGCATGAAGGATTTGATATCTCTAATGACAAAGAGAATACTGGTATTCATGAGTTTGTTCACCTTTTTGATAAGGAGAATGGTTTTATCGATGGTGTGCCTCCTGGCTTTGAAGACAAGGCCTTTGCTTTACCTTGGCTTCAATTTGTTCATACAAAGATTAAAGAGATTGACGCTGACCAATCAGATATAAGATATTATGCCACTACCGATGCCATGGAGTTCTTTGCTGTGGCCGGAGAATACTTTTTCGAAAGACCTGTTTTACTCAAACGAAAGCATCCTGCTTTGTATAAGGCATTGGTTAAGACTTTTAATCAGGATACAGCCGGTTTTATAAGTGAGGGCTTTAAAAAAGTAGAAATTGGTCGTAACGACCTTTGCTTGTGCGGAAGTGGTTTAAAGTATAAGGTTTGTTGCTGGGAAGACGAGTATGGTTGGTGAACCGGTTCTCAATTAACAGGTTTGTTAGCTAAGGTTCAGTAGAAGGGTTATTTATCCATTGATATAAAACCCACCTTATCAACCATCGGGAAAAGCTAGTTTCGTAAAATGCGAAATAGCGCCTTCTTTATTTTCTTCAGCCTTACACTATTTCAGGCCTACTCGCAGGATATTGAAATCCGAAGAACTTCTACTCCAATTCAAATTGATGGAATGATTGATGATGTCTGGTCAACAGCCGACTCAGCTTATAATTTCATGCAGTTCTTTCCAATGGATACCAGTTTGGCAAACTCTGCAACGGTGGCCAAGGTGCTTTATGACGATCAGTTTATCTATGTTTTGGGGGTCATGCAGAACCTTTCAGATGACAGAACTTACATCACTCCATCACTCCGAAGAGACTTCTTTGGCGATGCCAATGATTCTTTCTCCTTTCTGATAGACGCCTTTCAAGACAATACCAATGCCTTCATTTTCGGAATTAATCCCTATGGAGTAAGGCGAGAGGGTCTCATTACAAACGGTGGAAGCGGCAGCGGTGCTTTTAGTATGGATTGGGATAACAAGTGGCAAGGTGAGGCTAAATTGGAAAATGGCTACTGGGTGGCAGAAATGGCTATTCCATTGAAGAGTATTCGTTTTGGGGAGAACCAAACTGAGTGGAATGTGAATTTCTACAGAGTAGACAGTGAGGAGGCTGAAAAGTCAACATGGGCTCCGATTAACAGAAGTTACAGTATAATAAACCTGGCTACATTAAAGAAAATGAGTTGGGATGAGCCAACCAAAAAGCCAGGAGCGAATATTTCGGTAATACCTTATGTAACAGCGGGTGTGAATAAGGACTTCCAGAATAACGAGCCTTCTGAGAGTAACTTCAATTCAGGCTTCGATTTAAAATATGCTGTAACCCCCGGCCTGAATCTGGACTTGACTGTGAATCCTGATTTCTCTCAGGTTGAGGTAGATCAGCAGGTGACCAATCTGGACAGATTCGAGATTTTCTATCCTGAGAAAAGACAGTTCTTCCTGGAAAATGCCGACCTCTTCGCGAACTATGGCAATGGACGTACTACTCCTTTCTTTTCCCGAAGAATAGGAGTGGCCAGAGATGAAAGTACAGGTCAGAATATTCAAAACTCTATTCCACTTGGAATGAGATTGAGTGGAAAAGTAAACAATAACCTCAGACTTGGCTTATTGAGTATGCAAGGAGGAAGCGATGAAGCAGCTGGTTTACCTTCTTATAACTATTCAGTTCTTTCGCTACAGCAGAAGGTGCTGGCCAGATCTAACGTTTCTTTTCTCTTTGTAAATAAGCAGACTTTTGAAGATGAAGGTGCTTTTGATACCAGCCTTTATTCGGAATGGAACAGAACCATAGGTATGGATTATAACCATGCTTCAGCAGATAACCGTTGGAATGGTAAGCTATTCTATCATCAAACCTTGGATGAAGGAGTAAGCGATGAGGCCTACGCAACGGGCTTTCAAGTGAATTATACCGTGCCGAAATGGTCGTGGCAAATGTCTGGTCAAAGAGTTGGTGCGAACTACAATCCTGAAGTTGGTTTTGTACGAAGAAGGGACATTAAGCAATTAAACAGTACTGTCAGAAGGTCATTCTTCCCAAGCCAGGGTGGGGTACAACGTCACGGCCCCGGTTTCGATTTTGACATGGTAGGAAATGAAACCTATGGTTTTCTGGATTGGGATGTGAATTTGCTTTACGATATTTTCTGGAAGAGTTCCGCTCGATTCAGCGCCCGCTTGAGAAGACAGTATACTTATCTTTTTAGTGGTTTTGACCCAAGCGGTTCGGGAGGTTTAAACTTACCAAGCGATTCGGATTATACTAATAATGTGATTATTGCCAGCTATAATTCAGATCAGCGCAAGAAGTTCTTCTATGAGCTCCGAACGAGGTCAGGGGAATACTACAATGGAACTAGAATTAATCTGGAAGGTAGCATTACCTGGCGGTATCAGCCCAAAGGGTTTACCAGCATTGCCTTTGCCTACAATAACATCAAGTTACCCGATCCTTATAACGATGCAGTATTATTCCTAATAGGGCCTAGGTTCGACTTTACCTTTACTAAAAACCTCTTCTGGACCACTTTTGTGCAGTATAATACTCAGATTGAGAACGTGAATATCAATTCCAGACTGCAATGGCGTTTTGCTCCGGTGTCTGACTTCTTCTTGGTATACACTGATAACTACCTTGCTACCAATGATGATGGGTTTATCAATTTGGGTCAATCAAAATCGAGAGCGTTAGTCTTTAAACTTACCTATTGGTTGAATTTGTAATTGAAGTTTCACCGCAAAGGACGCTAAGAGCGCAGAGGTTTGATATGGTATCTTTCAGCTTGTCCCGTTAGGGACTAAATATTGGTAGAACAAGCGATTGATATTTATATAATCTGCCTTTAGGTACATTATATGAATCTTGTTTTGTACCTAAAGGCACAAAAGAATATGTTCATTGTTCTTAGCTACCGATCTGTTGTCCCCAGAGGGACATGTCTTTGATATCAGTATTTGTAAACTATGAATGAAAGTGTAAGCCTATTGCGAGTCCCTTTCAAGAATCAGTCGGGCAGAGGTTCCTTTGGAGGCTAAGGTTTCCTCAATGAATTTTTCAACAGCTTCTTTGTTGGGTTCATCGAAACAGACATGCATGGAAAACCA
>JABXIP010000205.1 GCA_013373005.1 Cytophagia bacterium
CTTGGTAACTGGGTTTGACCATCTCCAACAACCACGTAAACAAGTTTATCAGGATCCATATACTCATCGATCAATCTCTGAATCTCAGCCTTATCCATGGCTTTCAATTTGGCTTCATCTTTTGCGATATAGTCTAGCGGCAAATCGTAGGTTGAGATGTTTTGAAGAATACCCAAAAGGCTTCCAAAAGTCTCGTAAGACTGTGTATTACTTCGGAGAATTGAGTTCTTGGTCACATCAAGATCTTCGTCAGAAAAGTCTGCACTGTAGTTATCGAGCAGTTCTTTGAATAAATCAACAGATTCTTTGGTGACATTACTTCTAACGCTAGATGATGCCTGGAACACAGCTCCATCTTGAGTTCTGCTGTAACCTGAGTAAGCACCATAAGTATATCCTTTCTCAAGCCTCAACTCTTTGAAAAGAATAGAGCCTGAACCAGCACCTAATCTGTAGTTAGAAACTGAAGCAGCGGCATAGTCTTCATTACCTCCATCCATGGCAATTCGACCAATGTTTATAACCGATTGCTTAGCATCAGGATAGTCGACAAAGAAGATTCTTGAGTCGTCTACATTAGTTTTCACCTGATACTCAGGGAAAGTAACATCGTGCGCTTCCCAACTTTCCAAAGAACTTAACGACTTCACAACTTCATCTTTATCAATAGCTCCTACAAAGTGGAAAGAAGCTACTGATGGCGAAAAATTCTTCTCATAGTAATCTTTCAAATCGTCTAGGGTGATGGAAGAAACGGTAGCTGTAGTTCCAGAAGTTGGGTAAGAGAAAATATGACCTTTACCATAAAGCACTTCATTGAATACTCTAGAGGCAATAGCATTAGGGTTGGCATTTGACTGCTGAATAGAGTTCAATGCAGAACTTTTGATTCGTTCAAACTCCTTTTCATCCCATCTCGGTTCAAGTAAGATCTCCTTCACCAAGGCCAACACTTGAGGATAATTCTTAGCCAAACTGTTACCAGAAACTGTGATATATTCTCTTGAAGAGAAAACATTGATATTTGCGCCTAACTGTCCGATAGCTTCTTCTAATTCTTCAGGCGTTTTGTTGGCTGTACCTTCCATCAGCATATTGTCCAACAAAGAAGAAGTACCCACTTTAGCCGGATCGTCAAGGAACATACCTCCTTTTATTCTTATGCTAAATTGAGCCATTGGTAACTCATCCTGATAGATGTGATAAACCTTCATTCCGTTGGCCAACTCATCTGTTGCTATGCTTGGAGGAGCAAAGCTCAAATCACCATCCAATTCAGGAATTACACTTCTATCAATTTCGGATGGGGTTTTCTCGAAGGCCACATTTCTTTCATACTGATCCAGGTTACCTTCGGCACCTTGCACAATTGGCTCCTCAACCACTTCTGCCTGAACTGAACCTTCTAGCACTAAATCTTTCTGACCTACCGGTACAAAGCTTGTGGCTAAATAATTCTGTCCTTTGATGTACTTATTATACACCCTCATCACATCTTCACGAGTTACATCAAGCGTCTTTTGAAGGTTTTCAGCAATATAGCCAGGGTCTCCTGTAAAGGTATTGTAGCTAGCCAATTGATAAGCTTTGCTAAACACACTGGAAACAGAGTTATAAACGCCAGTCTCTGAACCTATCTTTATTCTGGCGAGGTCTTCGTCTGAGAAACCTTCTTTCTCAAATTTTTCCAAGCCCTCATAAATAGCAGCTCTCAGATCATTAAGGTTTACACCATCGTAAGCTCTTGCTCCTATGTTAAATGTTCCGGCTATTTCACTAGATCTGTTGTAGGCATATACGCTTGGTGCCAGTTTCTTCTCCTCAACCACTACCTTATATAAAGGGGATTTTTTGCCATCGGTCAGTAACTGACTAAGCATATCAAGTGCCCACATGTCTTTGTTGTATTCTTCAACGGTTGGATAGATCATTTGCAGATCAGGAAGATTTGCAAACTTATCTTCGTGATAGAAAAGCTTATTCTCATTCAGAACAGCAGGCATTGGATCGATTGTCTCAACCTCAGGTCCCGAATCAATTTCAGAGAAATACTTATTGATCAACTCCTTTGTCTTGGCAATATCAATGTCTCCTGCAATAGCCAAAGTGGCATTACCTGCTCCATAATATTGAGCATAGAACTCTTTTACATCTTCTACTGTAGCAGCCTGCAAATCTTCCAAACTACCAATTACATCCCAGCTATATGGGTGACCTTCAGGATATAGGTTTTTCAGTTGCACATAGGTTTTATGTCCGTAAGGTCTATTGTCAACGCCTTGTCGTTTCTCATTTTTCACTACTTGCTTTTCATTCTCAAGTCCCCACTCTGACACCGTATTAATGAAAAAGCCCATTCTATCCGATTCCATCCAAAGCACTTTCTCCAAAGCATCGCTCGGAACCGTTTCATAGTAAACTGTATTGTCGGTAGATGTTCCTCCATTAAAGGAGCCACCCAATTCGTTTACATACTTGATAAAGTTCCCTGGTCCTACATTCTCAGAATTTTGGAATAACATATGTTCAAAGAAGTGAGCAAAACCTGTTTTACCCGGTTTCTCTCTGTTTGAACCTACATGGTAAAGAACAGCCACCGCTACTTTCGGGTCCGACTTATCTTGATGAAGAACAACTTCCAATCCATTGTCTAATACATACTTTTCGTAATCTAAAGAGAACTCATCTGAGGCTGACTCGGAAGAGCTCTGGCAGGCTGAAAAGACGAGCACCATACAGGTGAATCCTAGCCCTATGAGGTATTTGATAGGTTTATTCATGATAGCTTTATTGGTTAGCAACTAAAGCTAATAAAAAAGCCGCCCAAGTTTATGGGGCGGCTTTGCTATTATATAAATGGATGGGTTGTACTAGTGAACGTCACCCATTAGTTTTCTAAGTGGCTTATTAAGAGCCAAAAGCAACAAGGCAGCACCAAAAGTAGTCAATACAATAGTCATGTACTGATCTGGCATTTCAGCTAACGCTTCAGCATCTCCTCCGCTTGCCTCTCCGGCAATCAAACCTGCCAACAGGTTACCCAGAGAAACTGATAAGAACCAAATCCCCATCATCTGTCCTTGATAGCCTTTAGGAGCCAATTTGGTCATTAAGCTCAATCCTACAGGACTTAAACTCAACTCACCCCAAGTATGAAGAAGGTAAGTGAATATTAACCAGGTTGGAGCGGCAAAGTCACCACTAGCCGCAATCTTAGCAGCAAAGTACATAACAAAGAAACCGGCACCTACTCCAAAAAGTCCAAAGAAGAACTTTAATGGTGAGCTTGGCTCTAGATTTCTCTTGGCTAACCAGATCCACATAGCTCCAAAGAATGGAGCAAAAATGATAATGAATACCGCATTTACTGACTGAAACCATGCCGCAGGAATCTCCCATCCCATGATAGATCTATCCGTAAATCTTTGTGCGAATAAATTCAAAGTAGAACCAGCCTGCTCAAAACCAGACCAGAATACCGCAGAGAAGATGAATACAATTCCAATAGCTATTACCTTCTTCTTATCCTTCATGTCGAACCCGGCAAAAAGGATGAGATAAATAAGGTAGGCAAATGCTACAACAGCGATAATGTATTTAGACTTATTGGCAATACCTTCAGCATCAATAGGAATGATGCCCATGAACATCAATACTACCAAAAGACCCAAGCCCATAGAAACATATGTGGTAATTCTCTTAAGCTTGCTTCTGCTCTCCTCTTCTTCTGGAGACTCGGCAGGCGCAAGATTTCCAACATCTTCCAAACTTCCGGCCGTCAACTTATACTGAATAAGACCCAACACCATACCGAATCCGGCCAAACCGAAACCCAAATGCCAGTTATAAGTAGCCAAAGCACCCGTCAGAAGCGGGGCAATGAATGCTCCAAGGTTAATACCCATGTAGAAAATAGAGAAACCTGCGTCTCTTTTAGCATCTCCAGGGGCGTAAAGCTGACCTACTATTGTACTTACATTTGGCTTCAATAAGCCTGTTCCTACCACAATAAAGATAAGGCCAAGGAAAAAGGCATTCTTATCCAAAGCAGTTACGCCCTCGCTTCCAGAACCAAAAAGGTCCATTAGCCCCGGAACACCCATGGTAAAGTGACCGATAGCAATAATAATTCCTCCGTACCAGACAGATTTTTTCAACCCGAAAATTCGGTCGGCTAACCAACCACCAGGCAAAGCCAGTAGATATACACCCATTGTATATAATCCGTAAATGGCTCCTTGAGTTTGGTCATCGAAACCCAGTCCGCCTTCGGCAACACTGGCAACCATAAATAATGTAAGAAGAGCACGCATACCGTAGTAGCTGAATCGCTCCCACATTTCTGTAAAAAACAGGGTCATCAAGCCCCTGGGATGGCCGAAAATCAATTTCTGATCTGACATAGTTGATATTTAGTTTTTAGCAAAGTTTCCAAATTAGTACCGTACGAATGATAATACAAGGCATTTCATTCAAACCCATCACAAATAAGCCATTTAGATGGTAATTCTACCCGAAATGACCTAAGTCAGTAATTGTTAAAGTTTCATGCCCTAAATTCAATCACGATAATTACTTTTGCAAACGATTTCATAAACAAGGAAATTACCTATAATAATCATGTTAGAAACCGGAATAAAATCCAAGACAGGCCTGGAAGCCGCAGGCATTAAAAAAGTTAAAGAAGCTCATTGGAACCTAACACCAACAGAATTGATTGAGGAATCGATTAAAAATGGTGAGGGTAATTTAACCGATACTGGTGCCCTGATGTGTGATACCGGAAAATTCACCGGAAGATCGCCAAAAGACAGATTCATTGTAAAAGATGAAATGACCAAAGACAAAGTGTGGTGGGGCGACATCAACATTGCCGTTACTCCTGAGTCATTCGAAAGAATCTATACCAAGATGTTGGGTTACCTTGAAGAAAGAAAGGTATATGTACGCGATGCTTATGCAGGTGCAGACAAAACACACAGACTAAAGCTTAGAGTAATTAATACTTATGCCTGGCACAACCTGTTTTGCTATAACATGTTCATCAGACCTGAGGAGTATAAGCTTCCTGATTTTGAACCGAACTTTACCATCATTTGCTGTCCAGAATTTGAGGCAGATCCTGAAACTGACGGTGTAAGACAAAGCAACTTCGCTATTGTAAACTTCACCAAGCGAATGATTCTTATTGGTGGAACTCAATACTCTGGTGAAATGAAGAAGGGAATTTTCTCTGTTCTGAACTTCTTGTTGCCAACTGTAGACGGTGTGCTTCCAATGCACTGTTCAGCCAATATGGGCATTAAAGAAAGAGATACCGCTATTTTCTTCGGGCTTTCAGGAACTGGTAAAACCACCCTTTCTGCAGATCCCAGCAGACTATTGATTGGTGATGATGAGCACGGCTGGACGGCCAAAAACGTTTTCAACTTTGAAGGTGGTTGCTATGCGAAGGCCATTGACCTAACGGAAGAAAACGAACCTGATATTTTCAGAGCCATTAAATACGGTGCAATTGTAGAGAACACAAGATTCATTAAAGGCACCAGAACGGTGAATTATGAAGATACTTCTGTGACTGAAAACACAAGAGTATCTTACCCTATCCACCATATCAACAACATTGCTGAACCTTCTATAGGAGGTATTCCGAAGAACATCTTCTTCCTCACCTGCGATGCTTATGGTGTAATGCCGCCACTATTGAAATTAAACAAGGGACAGGCCATGTATCACTTCATTTCAGGTTATACTTCTAAAGTAGCCGGAACTGAAGCCGGTGTAACCGAGCCAACTCCGGTATTCTCAGCATGTTTTGGAGCTCCATTTATGCCGCTTCACCCAACTGAATATGCTGAGATGCTTGGTAAGAAAATGGACGAGCATGGCGTAAATGTTTGGTTGGTAAATACCGGCTGGACTGGCGGACCTTATGGCATTGGATCGAGAATTAAATTGAGATATACGAGAGCCATGATTTCTGCAGCCCTTTCTGGCGTATTGGACAATGTAGGTTATAGAAAGCACTCTATTTTCGGTGCTGAAATACCAATGACTTGTCCGGACGTTCCTAGCGAATTGCTTAGTGCCAGAGAAACCTGGAAGAACGACCAAGGCTTCTATGAGAAGGCCAACAAGCTGGCAAGAATGTTCCAGAAGAACTTCGAGAAGTTTGAGTCTTATGCCAATGAAGAAATTTTGGCAGGTGGCCCGCAGCCAAGAACTGATTACGAATAATTCGTACTTGAACTCACCTTCAACCTTAATTAAACAAAAAACCCCGGCCGTATGCTGGGGTTTTTTTATGGCCTCTCGACCAATCCGACACTACTAAGTATTTTTATAGGAAGAACATTAATGCTGTTCTACTCCTTGTAAATTTTCTAGTCTGTTTAAGGCTGTTTGTAATTCGCGCTTAAGCTTAATTTGCTTTTCAGTAGCCTGAAAACGCTGATTTCTGTAGTCCTCTACTATTTTAGAATAAGCAGATTTAACTCGTTTAACTACCCCACATACATGCTTAATTCTTCCATACATAATGATTAAACAAAGCATGAGAAGACAAACCACAGACCACACGAAAATTGAATATGTGAGTTTCTTCATATCGAACCCAAGGAAGCTAATTAGGTCTGAACTAGCCTGGCTTTCATTAAGACTCTTCTGAACTGCCGAGAACTGACTCTTAAGCTCTTCCATATCTGATTTAACTGTGGAAAGCTCTTGTTGAAGAGAAGAGATGGTGGCTTTGTATGATGTGAGACTATCATACATGGCACTTCTAAATTGTCTGAGCTTGGAAGTTCTTATCACCTTGTAATCCTCGTAGGATTCCGATTCGTTAAGTATCTCGGAAAAGGATTCGTCTAATGATTTCTCTGTTTGTGCGTTTACCGGAAACGAGCTAATGATAGTAGCCACAATAGCCCCCACAAAGAGTAGTTTTAATCGAGTCATTATACTGGTTTTAGGTGATTAACATGACCAAATTAATGAATGGAAAAACAACCAACATAATTCTGTTGTACAAAGCATTTTTGTACTGACATCCATCAAAATTCCATCTAAAAATGACTACCCAGAAAGTTTAAACGACAATAATCAGGTGTTTAAAAGCCCTAAACACAGATTATATCTTGAAAGTAATTTGATAAAACCCCTTCAGCGCTGCGCTTAGCCATACAAAAGGTGCAAATTGTATTAAGCCTTAGCCTCTTTTCTAAACTTCAATAATCCATAGAGAGCAATAAAGCCCCAAAAGAGATTAGCCATAGCCGCGGCATAAGAATAGTCCCAAACTGTATTGATAACAAGGAAGATGCTACCCAGAATATTGTAGACGTGATATCTAGGAGTCTTAACAGTCCATACCCCACGATTGAGTTGTATGTAAGCATAAATGAAAAGAACGGTCCCTACCCACCCTATTCCTTGAATTGTTATTTCCTGCCACATGCTAAATCAGATATAAAAAAGATTCAGGGTCTAGCAAGAACCCTGAATCGATAAAATATGAGGTAAAATTACTAGTTAATCTTTATCAGAAGCTACGCTTTCGTCTTCCAAAACCAGCCAGGTATTCACCCAGTTATCATTGCCTTTGATTACGAACTTGTAGGTTCCGGGCTCTAGTTGTAAGTCTGCTTGAAATTTACCGTCTTTTACAGATCCCTTTCCAAACAACTCATAAACATCTTCCTTGCCTTCAGCATAGCCATTAGTTTTGCAGTAGAGTACCTCCACATTGCCTGTTCCTATTGGTTTCCATGAAAGGTTCACTACTCCATTGTGGTATTCCACTTTTGGTGAGTGAATAGACAATTTACCTGCATATGGAGCTCCGTCTAATTCCGCTCTTTGAGCCTCTGGTAGTTCAAGCCCCATAAAATCCAGCGCAGTTGGCATTATATCTACAACAGCCAATCCATTCTCAAATCGATCGTTCAAGTCGTTAAGATTAGTCAC